>NZ_JADBSZ010000106.1:0-36451 GCF_020246425.1 Microcystis sp. M079S1 | reverse complement strand
TAAATGGCGAACCGTCTCTACCTCCCCCATCTTCAAAAAATATAAGGACTGTACTTTAGCGTAGGCTAAACTACTTTTTTGTTGTTTCATTAATTCTTTTAAATCTTCTACTGACTCAACAATATCAATTTTGGGTACGACCGGCATTGCCAATTTATTCACTTAATCATCTTTTCCATAAGTAAGCTAAGACGCATTTAAAGCGCTTATTCTTAAGATTAGCCGAATCTCCCCCAATCCCTTTACTGTTGCCTCTTGCCTCTTGCCTCTTGCCTCGTCTCAACAAGCAATTTAAATTACGAACAGCTTATGCCATAGTTTTTGAAATTTGGTATCACACTCTAGGGGAGTATAGGGCAAATCCTCTGTAAAGACAGGAAGTTAGGACTTTAACTAAGGGAGAGAAGGAAGGTGAGAGGAACCATTCAAGATAAAGCTGCGATCGCTTGTTCTAGGGCCAGGGAAATATGAGTCCAATGGGTTCCCCCCTGACAAAAAACGATATAGGGTTCCCGTAGGGGTCCATCGGCGGAGAATTCCGAGGTGCTACCATCGATAAACGTGCCACCGGCCATCACTACTTGGCTCTCATAGCCCGGCATTTGGGCAGGAACGGGATCCAAGTAGGAACCGATGGGAGAATAGGCTTGAATGGCTTTACAGAAGGCAATCAGCTTATCGGGGGAACCGAGTTTAATCGCTTGAATAATGTCGCGTCGAGGCACAAAAGGAGCGGGATTGACTGGATAACCCAACTTATCGCCCACATAGGCAATTAAATGACTGCCTTTCATCGCTTCTCCCACCATTTGCGGCGCTAGAAACAATCCCTGATAGAGAAGACGATTTTGGTCAAAAGTTGCCCCTCCCTCCCCACCGATCCCCGGTGCTGTCAGACGATAGCAGGCCATTTCCACTAATTCCGCTTTACCTGCTATGTATCCCCCGGCCGTGACGATTGTACCTCCGGGGTTTTTAATTAGAGAACCGGCCATTAGATCTGCCCCCACGTTGGTGGGTTCTTGGGTGTTGATAAATTCTCCATAGCAATTATCGACAAAACAGACCGTATTCGGGTTTTGTTGTTTAACTATACGGACAATTCTCTCGATTTCGTCAATAGACAAACTCGATCGCCAGGAATAACCGCAGGATCTTTGAATATGTACTAAACGGGTTTGGGGTTTCACTGCCGTTGCCAAGGCCAACCAATCGATCGCACCAGTAGAATCTAGCTCTAATTGCCGATAACTAACGCCAAAATCCTTTAAAGAGCCTTGACCACTGCCCCTAATCCCGATTACTTCCTCTAGGGTATCGTAGGGCGCACCCGCTACCGCTAACATTTCATCCCCCGGTCGCAGAACCCCATACAAGGCACAGGCGATCGCATGGGTTCCTGAAACAAATTGTACCCGCACCGCTGCCTTTTCGGCCCCCAGGGCTTGGGCGAACACTTGATCTAAAGTATCCCGTCCCAAGTCATCATGACCATAACCACTAACACTGGCGAAATGATGCACCCCGACGCGGTTTTTACGGAAAGCGCAGAGGACTTGACGGAGATTTTCCTTGACCTGTGCGTCAATTTCCGAAAAGATGGGGAGTAGGGCCTTTTCTGCCCCGTCGAGTAGAGAGGGGATATCCATCAAACAATAGACTGTGATCTGTATTGCATTTACCTTAAATGTCGGCTTGAAGAAACCCTCGGTTTTACCTCGGAGATGAAAAGCCGACCAATATAGAACAGCACTTCGACAGGCTCAGTGTCCACATTTCGACACATTTCGACACATTTCGACAGGCTCAATGTCAAGGCTCAATGTCAAGGCTCAGTGACACGAAGCACAACTCTAAACAGTTGTGTTAAAATCTAAGAGTCAACAGGTTGAAATGCCGCTCACATCGTGGAAATCCCGTTGCAATAGTACGGCACTTTTGAGGAGAAAAAAGAAGACAAGAGCCACCCGAAAACTCTTAAAACAGGGGAGTAAGTCTTTTCCAAGACTGAAATAAACTAAAAACATTTTGCCGTAAGGCAGATAGGGTAGGGCATACCCGAATCTTGGTTGAAAGACCAAAACGCTTGGAGAGCTATCCACAAGTGGACAACTAGATAACAAGTGATATTCTAGTAGGTTCGGATAGGACATAATCGTGTAAGACGTGAGTAGGGGAAACCAGAAAGCGCAGTGATTAGCTCAAGAATCCCTCGCCTGAGCGCTTCGGGGATTGTCAACAAGCCTACTGATCATACAACGCCAATCCTTCCCTTAAAACAGCTGCCAAGGTTGACAATAGGAATGATTAGAGCGGCCCACTTGGGGGGGGTGAGGCTCCCTGTGGTGGGGCGCCGGGGGGAGGGCCACCGGCAGCAGGTTCATTCCCCCCACCACCAAAGAGACTTTGCCAAGAAAAACCTTGCCTTGGTCGGGTGTCCGAAGGTGGATTAATTAAGATATGTTCGGAGCCATCGAGTCCGCTTTTGACTTCGGTACGATTGCCGATAGTAACGCCAGTGGTAATGGGGACAAATCGGGGTGGTTGGTTAGGTGCGCCGACAAAAACACCAGTTTGTTCGTTCTGACGGGTAACGGCAATAGTTGGCACGGTTAAAGCGTTTTTCAGTTGGCCGACTTGGAAATCGGCAGAAACATTCATTCCTGCTTTTAATTCCCTGGCCGCCTTTTCTTCTAGGGTCACTTTCACTTCAAAGCTGGTGACATTTTGTTCTACCGTTGCCTGGGTGGCAATCAGAGAGACTCGTCCATGAAATACTTTATCTGGATAAGCATCGGCTGTAATCGTCACCTTTTGCCCAACCCGGATCTTATCAATGTTTTTTTCTGCTACATTGCTGACCACTTCATTTTGTGAAACCAGGGATAAAATCGAGGAAGAAGTGGCCGAAGATACGGAACTGCCGGTCGTAGTAGGAGCGACAAAGGCCCCCGGTTCAGCGTAGACAAAAGTAACCACCCCGTCAAAGGGCGCTTTAATGATGGTATCCTCAATCTGAGTTTTGACATTTTGTAGAGAACCCTGAGCAGTAGTCACCTCCGCCCGTGCTTGATCGATTTCCTCCTGTCTTGTTCCTGCTTGGAGAAGGTCTAAGACCTGTTGTTGATTTCTCACTTCCGCCTTTGCTTGAGCAATTTCTTCCGAGCGAGTTCCTTCTTTAAGGAGAGATAGCTTTTCTTGGGATTCAATCACGGCAGCCTGGGCGCTATCCCTGGTTGCCAGTTTTTCGTTTAAAGTCTGTTGAGATATGGCTCCTTCGTTGAAAAGTAGCTGATTGCGACGATATTCATCATCAGATTTTTTGAAAATGGCTTTTAAACCTTCTAAACGAGCTTTTTCTTGGGCAATTTCCTGATAACGATTACCAGCCATCAATTTTTGTAGGTTTGCTTCTATTTCTTCCAGTTTCGCTTGGGCCTGAGCGATTTCTTGGGGACGATTACCGGCGATTAGTTTGCGGAGATTAGCTTGGGCTGCCGCTAGTTTGCCCTGGGATTCTAACAATTGACCCTGCCAATCAGAATCGTCCATTTTAGCAATTATCTGTCCTTTTTTGACAGTATAACCCTCATCTACTAGCAGTTCCTTCAAAATTCCTGCTGTTTTAGGGCTAACATTAACCACTTTTTCCGGTTCCACAGTGCCATTAGCGGAAACGATGATCGTTAGATCCGTCTGTTCCACGGCTACAGGCAGCGGACGGGAACTATCCCGGTGGGGGGTATGCCCAAACTGACGATAGGCGAGAACAATACCACCAATGGCTAAAAATAAAGCTAGTAATCCCAATACCCAGCTAATTGCGGGCTGTTTGTTAAGTTTTTGGAAGGAGGAACTATCTGACATAGTGAGTAAGAAACTGGTGGGTTAATTTAGAGAGAACCTGATTGTTGAACAGTCTGTTCCGATTCCACAGCACCATAATCGAGCTTAATAATATGATCGGCTAGATGAAAATAGCGCTCATCATGGCTAATAACAATAACTATTTTTCCTCTTTCTTTCAGTTGTAGCAGTATCTGTTTATAGAATAGTTCCCTAAAACGGGGTTCTTGGTCGGCGGCCCATTCATCAAACAGGTAGATAGGACGATCTTCTAAATAGGCTGTTAATAAAGCCAGTCGTTTCCTTTGTCCTTGAGATAGTTCTGTGGTGGATAAAACTCCATTTTTGACCGTAACTTTATGGGCTAATTGCAGTTGTATCAGATAATTTTCTACCTCTTGATCGAGATTGGGGCGATCAAAACCGAGAAAACTATCGAATAAGTAAAAATCATAGAAAATTGCCGAGAAATGTTGACGATACCACTCCACATTATCTTGGGTAATACGTTTACCATTGAGATAAATTGCTCCCGATAGGGGTGGGTATAGTCCTGTAATTAGTTTAGCTAAAGTTGACTTGCCGCTGCCATTGCCGCCAATAATAAAGATCAGTTCCCCTGGTTGCCAAGAAAAGCTAATTGGTCCGAGCAGAAACCCCTTTTCATCTGTCCTTGGCGGTGGTGGTGGGTTGCCTTTTTGAGAATAGGGGGGATGGGATGGAAAGAGAATTAGTTTCCTCTCGGAGGAGGGGGATTCTAATGCCAGTGCCGGTAAACTATTGGCAAAACCTTGAGAAAGGCCTTCGGGGGGGAAAGGTGGATGGCCTTCGGGGAAACCTTCGGGGGGGAAAGGTGGATGGCCTTCGGGAGAACCTTCGGGGGGGAAAGGTGGATGGCCTTCGGGAGAACCTTCGGGGGGGAAAGGTGGTAATTCTGGGTGATAGAGATAGGTGACAGCTTGAAATTGTAGTTGACAGGAGGGACTGATGGATAAAACTAGGGTATCTGCTTCCGAGAGACTGGAGAGAGATAATTTCATCCTTTCAATTTTTCGCAGGGCAATATTTCCCCGGACTAATTCAGGAATGCGATTGAGCATATTCTGCATTGGCAAGGCGATGAAAGTACCAATTAAAACATAGGCGGCCAACATTGTTAAAGGAATGTCTAAAAACAAAGGTAGAATGAACAGAATAAATCCCAAACTGAGAAACTGAGATAGTTGTCCAAACCCGTTAGCGATCGCAAATCTTTTCATCGCTTTGGTATTTAGTTGCCGAAGCCGTACAGCACTACTCTGCAATTCCTTCTCCATAAAAGCCTGCCTTTTGGACTGATTGAGCTTGAGTTCTTTGATGCCGCTCATCAAGGCTTTAAAATCCTTAAATAGGGTGTCTTCTTCTTCCCTCGACTTAAAAAATAAACGTTCGGCTTTATTCAGGATCGTTTGCACAAACCAGATGGCACTAACAGTAGAAGCTATCGTTAAGACGAAAAGGGCATTAGATAGCCAAGCAAAGTAAACAAAACAGCCGACAACTGTAGCAAAATCCACACAGATATTCGGCACGGATGCCACTGCATGAGTTAGGGTATGAACATCATCGGTAAAACTAACCAAAAGACGATTTTCTTTCAGTCTCTCTAGATGTTCTAAAGGAGAGGACAAAATATTTTTACTCAATTTCACTCGCAGTTCATAGATAGCATTCTGCGAGAGAAAAATCAGCATAAATTGCGAGATCATGCTGGTCACTATAATAAATATGGCCAAGATACTAAAGTATTGTAGAGCATTGACCGCATGACCCTCATGGACTTCTCGATTAATCAAAGAAATTAAAAGAGCGTTGCCAACACCGCTAACTAAACCTGCTACGATAGCAATAGTGATATGTTTCCAGGATATGGCCAGCAAAAATCTCAAAAATTCCATTAAGTTTGTCCTCCTGTCCGGTGATAGATTTTCAAGGGTGGGGTTAAATCTTCTCTAGGAGAATTCCTTCAATACCAACTCCTGGGGCAAAAGAGAAGGCTAAACCTGTCAAAGCTGCGGCGTTTTTACGAGTAACTCCGCTCTTATTTGGTTTAAGAGCTTGCGTCTCACATCCTTGTTCTAATCTTAAGATCATGCGTTCCATTACAAATAAAACCGCACAACTAAGTAGGTTGCCGTATTGACGGAGAACTCCCCAACTATCGGCCACTTGTTCATCATTTAAATCTAGGGAAAGTTGCACTTTTTCAATAATTTTTGTCCCTCCGGGGTGAACCATCCATAAATCAATATCTTCCTTGGTTATCTCATGACTATTCAGAAAATTAGTAATAATTCGACCGACACCAGACTCAATATAATCAGGTAATTGACGGGACAGCAGACAGGTAATACCATTGTCCCTAATGCCTAAGGTAATCCCGTCTTCGGTATTTTCAGCCAGATAACTAAAATTATCCCGAATGATAAATTTTCCTCGACCTTGTATTTGTTCTGGTTCGTAGGCTCCGATTACTACTGCCGCACAACCATCACCAAAAATACTATGAATGATAATGTCATTTAAATCATCTTGAAAAACGGCATTAATAGAACTTAATTCTAAACAAATTACTAAAGCTTTATGCTCAGGGTTGGCTCTTACATGATCACAGGCTACTCGTAAACCATTCATCGCGGCTGCACAACCCATAAAATTAACTGGCACTCTAGCAATGTTGCGTCGAAGTCCTAAACTTTTAATTAGTTGAGCATCTATACCCGGAGCCACAAAACCTGTACTGGTGACGAATACGATTAGACCAATAGAATCTTCGATCTTTTCTGTACTCAAAGGATTATGCTTTTTCTGTTGCTCCGATGCGGCTAAAAGAACTCTTCTCGTCACATCTTCTGCTAGGGGAAGCCCATATTTTTCGTACATTTGCATTCGTTGTTCAATAGTTCCCTTTTCTCGACTAAAGTTAACAGTTTCTTCGGTTAATAAATTAATCGCTAGATGCCTAGTGTCAATCCGGGTATGTTCGTAGATTTTTTCGATACGGTGTTGATTCTTCTCTAGACCTTTGAGATTAGCTAAAAATTTAGCGGCATCCGTTTGTCGGACAAGATTGCCCGGAGTGCCAGTGGCGAGACTTTCAATGACAGGTAAAAACTGAGAAGATTGCATGGCAAATATCAGACCCAGTTTGGGTATTATAGTGAGGGTTTATGTCAATCAATTGCCTGGAAAGCTAGGGAAAAGTCTGGGTCTTGATTATATCTACAAGATGCCGAATAATTTTCCCGAAACTTTCCGACAGAATTTCTGGTTTTTGTTGGCTCAAATCGAACCAATGCCAGCCCAACCTTTGACAATGTAGTCTAGGGTTGTTCTTAAGGCTTGCGGGTGAAAATGTTCTTTCAATAATCCCAACTCTTTCTCTTTGGCTAATCGGGATGGCACAGCTAGATAGTGTTTAATTAGCGCTGGTAGGCGATCAAAAAAGAAGTTTTGAGGTGCCGCCCATTCAACTCCGAATTTTTCCGATTCTTCCCGGACAATATCTTCACTGATGATATTGGCAAAACCACTTTTTTGTTGGGGAAGAACGTGATGCACCCGGTGGGGAGCCAAGCCCGCCGAGAGAAAACAGTCAATATACTTATTACCTACCATAGTCAAATCGTAGGAATTTTTAATCTGCATAACCGCCCAATCTTGGGTTTCCCATTGAGGTGGTGCCATAGGATCTATTGGCGGTTCTTCGGCTTCAAAATCATGACTAGCCACAATCATAAAAGTGCTAATCCAGAGGGTAAGGAAAAACTGCGCTAACCAAGCCCAAAATTGGCCGTATAGACAAAAGATAACCAGTTCGATTAATAGTAATAAGTGAATACCAAAACTACCTAAAAAATGGGGTAATCCCAGCTGCCAACTGCCATACATATTCTTAACACCTGCTTTAAAAGCGAGGATACATAATTCCATAATGCGAACAAACATTCCCGTAACTACATGGCCTATTTTATGGAATGTATGTACTGGAACTCGATAAAAACGAGGCAATTCTAACATGAATGTGAAGACATTCTTTTTGATATCAACATCGGTTTGGGTGAAGGGATGATGCAGTAAAGTATGACCGTCTATTACTACTAAAGCGAGGGGAACGTAGTTAATATCAAAAATATTGGCAAATACCTTGTTTAATCCCACTTGTGGCCGATGAATTAGGTAGTGACCTACCCCTGCTAGGGCAATTCTTAGCATAGCGATGAGAGGCACAAATAGGTAAATCGGCATATACTGTCTGGCCTCTAAGTACAGCCCTTGCACTACAAAATAGATAAGAAAAAGACAGATACTGATAACATTAAAAAGAAAATCCATGCGTGCCACTTTCTGTTTAAATTCTGGAGAGTAAACTCTGGCTTTAATCTTATTAAGCAATTGTTCTGGGTTGCGGAAATCATAGCGAGGAGTATCCCGCCAACCATTAAAATGCTCTTTAAATAAGAAGGCAGGAGCGTTGTATTTAGGATGAATATGCTCTGGTCTTCCCTGTTGTCCAAGGGAATATTTTTGCAGGACTTTTTTGACTCTTTCAGGATTGGGATGAAAGATATTGACAATCGTGGTTATATCTCTGTTCTTGGTACGTCCAATAAAAAATTGTCCCCCCGGATGCTTGGCAATAAATTCCGTGAGATCATAGGCTTCTCCTTCATAAATCCAGACATTCGGCAAGGGTGTACCGTCGGGGGGATGGGGCGGTGGTTCGATATCTCCTGGCAAGGGGGGCGGCATGAAGGGACTGACTCCACCTTGATTATGAGGCGCTCCCCGGCCGGCATCTGTGGGCGGCAATGAGGGCATCACTCCTGACTGATTAGGAAATGGTGTTGGTGCTGGAACGTTTTGGGGAGTATTGATTTCTTGTTCTGAGTTCATAGTAAATTTTCATCCTCGTTTGACTATATTTTCTCTGGCAGAATCCTGACCTAAGCTGGCGGGGAAAATCAAGATAACGCTCTCTTAAGTCTCTGGGGTTGTGTAGATAGGGATTGACCGAGTAGGATGGAATCTAAAAATGTTTTTTTGAGAGGTGCTAAAGGTAAATTCCCAGGGCTTATAGAGGGAAACAACTATGTTATCGGGGAAAAATTAGGAATTGCCGAAATTGTTGTATCTCAAAAAAACGGTATAAAGGTTCTTCGGCAACCATGACATTTCTGCTCTTTGGTAAGCAGACAAGCAACCGAAGAACCAGACCAATTAGGACTGACTACGTTCAAAGACTCGTAAGATTAAATAACCCAAAGCGGCAATTTCTGGCGGTGAGTTTTGTAACATTCCCCCTAAAGCTTGGGCCTGTTCATCATTACCGAGTAATTGTTTTAAGAGTTCTTGATCTTGTTCTGTTAGACGCGGTAGATTGGCCTGTCCTGCCCCAGCCGGTGCAAAGGGCTGCGGTGTCCCCGGAGGACTGTTCTGGGGTCCACCAGGTGGAAACCCTTGATGCGCTCCAGGAGGAGGACTTTGAGGCACACCAGGAGGAGGGCTTTGCGGGGCAGCGGGGGGGTGAGGATGTCTTGGTGTTAACATTGATTAATTTCTCCCTATACTTACTATTTAGTTTTTCTATCCTACTCTCACTATTTTAAAGTGATTCCAGATCTTGTTTATTTCTTAATAATTGCCTCTCTTGAGCTAAAGAGTTTTAATCAAGTACCTAGTTGAGATAACTCTCAGAAAGTAGACAAAATTGGACACATTCATCTTTAAATGTGGACATAGTTGGAACTTACCGATAAAAATAGCAGTTGATAGTCAACCAGCACTGAAAAAATTTACTTTATATTTGTTAACATAGTGCCATTTTTGACATTCCAGTGCTTAACCTAATTTTTAGGACAAAATTATCCCAAATCACCCCTGGTAAAAACGATGATTTTCTTGCAGACAATTACAAAAATTTACTCTCTAGGGGAAGTGAAAATTCCTGTTCTTCGGGGCATAGATCTGGAAATTCGGTCAGGGGAATACGTGTCCATTATGGGAGCTTCGGGTTCTGGGAAATCAACCCTGATGAATATTATCGGCTGCCTCGATCGCCCGACGGGGGGACAATATATTTTAGAAGGCAGAAACTTAAAGAACTTGGACGATAACCAACTGGCTTATATTCGCAATCAGAGGATTGGCTTTGTCTTCCAACAATTTAATTTATTGTCCCGCTCCACTGCCCTAGAAAATGTCATGTTGCCGATGGTCTATGCCAATGTTCCCAAGCCAAAGCGTCGTCAAAGAGCGATGCAAGCTTTAGCTAGAGTTGGGTTGACTAATTATCTCCACAATCGGCCTAGCCAACTTTCCGGGGGACAACAACAGCGAGTCGCCATCGCCCGGGCCCTAGTTAATCAACCGGCTCTGGTGTTGGCCGATGAGCCGACGGGGGCCTTAGATACACAAACTTCCCAAGAACTGATGGATTTACTAACCGAACTCAATCAACAGGGGATCACGATTGTGATTGTCACCCACGATCCTGATGTAGCTGCCCAAACCAGGCGGGTTATCCGTCTTCAAGATGGCTTAATCGTTTTTTAGGATGTACTGGCCTCAATCCCTTCGTAAAGCGGTAATCGGGTCTAAATGAGCGGCAGAACGGGCGGGAATTACTCCTGCTAACAAACCAACGATAAAAGATAAGCCAAATCCACTGATTATCGACCAACCTGACAAGACAAAGGGAAATCGGAAAATCTGGGCGCTACAGAGGGCCACTAAAATTCCCGATAATACACCGATGCCGCCGCCAGTCAGGGAAATCATCACCGATTCCGCTAAAAACTGCTGGAGGATTGCCGAACGGGTAGCCCCCACAGCTTTGCGAATCCCGATTTCCCTGGTGCGTTCCACCACGGAAACTAACATGATATTAGCGATGCCAATACCGCCGACTACTAAGGAAATGCCAGCGATCGCCACCAGCATCACTGTAAACAAACCCACTACCGTGGTCAAGGTTTTGACCACATCTGTTTGGTTTCTAATGCTAAAATCATCGGCTTGAGCAGCGGCGAGATTGTGGCGCTGACGCAAAAGATTAGTAATTTGATACTCGGCATTTTTCATCTGATCTTGCTGGTCAACTTTGACATAAATGCCGTTAACGGCCTTACCACTTAAAGAATTATTGCCCACCAGACGAGAAGACATATTGCTCAGAGGAATAAAGACCTGATCGTCGCGATCAATCGAACCTTCGGCACCTTTTGGCTCAAATACCCCAATAATTTCGTAACTATTTTTTCTTTCAATCCAAAGCTTTTTACCGATCGCATTGGTATCATCGCCAAAGAGTTCTGTTAACAGAGTCGAGCCTAAAATCGCCACTGGTGTCGCCTGTGCCATTTCTTCCTCGGTAAAAAATCGACCTTGGCTGAGTTCTGTATTTCTCGCTTTCATGTAGTTAAGATCGATTCCTACCACATTAGTGGCATGATTGACCTGGCCCGCTACCACGGGTGCCGGACGCTGCAGATAGGCGGAGACCACCTGTACACCAGGAACTTGATTTTGAATAACTTTGGCATCTTCCCAGATTAAGGTACTACTGGAACCGCGGCCGAGACTAATACCCCCGGTTCTGGCTTCTCCGGGTAAAATTTGTAAAACATTAGTACCTAGAGATTGAATTTTTTGTTCGGTGGCTTTTTGTACTCCTTGGCCTACGGAGGTGAGAGCAATCACCGAGGCAATGCCAATAATCACCCCTAACATGGTTAACAAAGTCCGCAGTTTATTACTCCAGAGGGCTTCGATCGCTATCGAGACAATTTCGCCGATCCCCACGGGATGAGGATGATTAGCCTGAAGTATTTGTTTAGGTAAGTTAAGAGTCATTGAGTTCTATTTAATCTGGCTAAATATAGAGTTCTGATCGGATAAAACAGATATTTTCGACTTATTTGTCTTTTTTTGTCTATAAATTACCTTATTTACTGTTTCTAGAAGAGATTAGGCTGTATTGACTGGGGCTTTCCCGTCCGATAGCATTGCCTATAAAAACCCTCACCTAGGGAAATCAATCGCTTCGCCATACTTTCCCAATAAGATTTTAGCGAGATTTTCCTTGACCTGTGCTTCAATTTCGGAAAAGATGGGGAGTAAGGCCTTTTCTGCCCTGTGGAGTAGAGAGGGGATATCCATCAAACAATAGACTGTGATATTTGTTACTATTTATTAAGCGTCAAAGTTCCCCCTGTGTCAAATCGAGACAGATAAGACAATGATGCTCTGTCTCCTGTTGTTTCCCTTTGGGTTATTCAATGACTGTTGCGACTTCCGAAAAACTTCCCATTGACTGGGTGACTCTCATCTACATGGCTTTTATCCACCTAGTGGCTCTTTTAGCCTTCTTGCCTGGCAATTTTAGCTGGGGTGCTGTGGGAGTGACATTGATTCTCTATTGGATTACCGGGGGTTTAGGAATTACCCTCGGTTTCCATCGTTTGGTCTCCCATCGGAGTTTTAAGACTCCCAAATGGTTAGAATACTTTCTGGTTTTGTGCGGGACCCTCGCTTGTCAGGGGGGTGCGATCGCATGGATAGGTTTACATCGTATTCATCATAAATATTCTGATACTGCTCCCGATCCCCACGATTCTAATAAAGGTTTCTGGTGGAGTCACATGGGTTGGATGCTGCACGAAATTCCTGCCGACGAAGAAATCGCTCGTTTTACCCAAGATATCGCCGACGATCCTTTCTATAAATTCTGTCAAAATTATTTTGTTCCTATCCAAATTGTTTTAGGCTTAATTCTCTATGCTATGGGCGGTTGGCCGTTTGTAATTTGGGGAATTTTTGTTCGCTTGGTCTTAGTTTTCCACTCCACTTGGTTTGTCAATAGCGCCACCCACAAATTTGGTTATGTTAGCCATGAGTCCCACGATAATTCTAAAAATTGTTGGTGGGTTGCCCTCTTAACTTTCGGTGAAGGTTGGCACAATAATCACCATGCCTATCAGTATTCTGCCCGTCATGGCCTACAATGGTGGGAAGTTGACCTGACTTGGATGACCATTCGTCTGCTGCAAATTCTGGGACTAGCCACTAATATTAAGTTGCCTCCCACCACAGCAACGGCGACAGAAAGTTAGTTTTATCCAGTTGTTAAATTAAATCTAGCCGAACTTAAGTTTAAGTTCGGTTATTTTTTCGGCGACTTAACCCAAATCTGACGGCTTTTCCCACGGCACAACTGAGGAATATAGGTAATGCCAATCCTCCCCCAAATAAAAGAATTAAGGACAGAATCCCTTTCATGAATGCTGCTGCTGCCGAACATTGACTGGGGAGAGCGCAACCCATCGGGCCAACAGCGAAGGATAACCAACCAAAAAAGAAAAAACACAGGGGAAATAAGAGGCAAAAAACCAGACCCCCCGCTAGACAGCCTAATCCATCGGCCTTTCTCTTCGATTTCTTCCCTGTCACCATCTCTATCGCTAACTTTTTCTAACCCATAGCATAAAAAGGTCAAACTAGCAACTTTTTTAACAAATATTTAATAGAGTTCTTGCATAATTAATTCTTGAGAGTTCAAAAATGACAAAAATAGACATAAAACTGCATAAAATCCCTAAATAGAGCATTTAATTGATTAATGCACATTCTTAATTCTCCTGACTACTGACTACTGACTCCTTACTCCTCACCTAACGGAAGATTTTTGATTTTTGCAAGATATCTAATATTTACACCGACGTGCCGGAGGGACCCCAGAGAACGTATATTAAAAGCTAATCCCCAAATTATATTAAGTTTCTAATGAAAAAAATCTCGATTTTAGGCTCTACTGGCTCGATCGGCACTCAAACTCTCGATATTGTCACCGATCATCCCGATAAGTTTCAAGTGGTGGGATTAGCCACGGGTAATAATATTCAACTACTATCGGAGCAAATTCGGCAATTTCGCCCGCAAATCGTGGCGATTAACAACGAAAGTCAACTAGAAGACCTGAAAAGCCTAATTTCCGACCTTGACTATACCCCGATTATCCTAGCAGGAAACGAAGGAGTAATCGAAGTGGCCCGTTATGGCGATTCCGAAAGCGTCGTCACGGGAATTGTCGGTTGTGCGGGATTGCTGCCGACAATTGCCGCTATTACTGCCGGTAAAGATATCGCCCTCGCTAATAAAGAAACCCTGATTGCTGGCGGTCCGGTGGTGCTGCCTTTAGTGGAAAAACACCGAGTTAAATTATTACCTGCCGATTCGGAACATTCAGCTATTTTTCAATGTTTACAGGGAGTTCCCACTGGGGGATTAAAAAAGATTATTCTCACCGCTTCTGGGGGTGCTTTTCGCGATTTACCCGTGGAAAAATTGCCGCAAGTAACCGTAGCTGATGCCCTCAAACATCCTAATTGGTCTATGGGCAGAAAAATCACCATCGATTCGGCTACCTTAATGAATAAAGGTCTAGAAGTTATCGAAGCTCATTATTTATTTGGTGTAGATTATAATGCGATCGATATTGTTATTCATCCCCAAAGTATTATTCACTCTTTAATTGAGTTACAGGATACCTCGGTTTTAGCTCAATTAGGCTGGCCCGATATGCGTTTACCCCTTTTATATGCCTTGTCTTGGCCCGAAAGAATTTATACCGATTGGGAACCTTTAAATTTAGTTAAAGCCGGCAGTTTAACCTTCAAAGAACCCGATCATCAAAAATATCCCTGTATGGGATTAGCCTACGCGGCCGGCCGCGCGGGAGGGGCAATGCCAGCAGTATTAAACGCGGCCAATGAACAAGCGGTAGCATTATTTTTAGAAGAAAAGATTAGCTTCTTAGATATTCCCCGGGTGATCGAAAAAGTTTGCGATCGCTTTGCAATTCATAACACTTCTACTCCTAGCCTAGATGACATTTTAGCCGCCGATAATTGGGCGCGTCAAGAGGTATCTAACTGTCTGATTGCCAATCCGGTCTAGATAGTCTATATCCTGTAGGGATGTTAACTCTGTTGTACGCCGTTTCCCACTCTCTCGGCTCCACCTCTATCATTAATCGTCCCAACGTTGAATCGGGCTAAAATATTGTGGTTTTTATAGATAGGATGCTTGTCTATTGTCTTTTTTCTTCTCCTGTCGACCGTCTCGGAGTCTCCTCACCCAAGAGAAGATTTTTGATTTTTGCAGGAGAGCTACTGATACGGGCTGACTGATATATAATCGCAGTCAGTACCAGAGGGTGAATTATGGATAAAACCAGCTTGATCGATAAAGTGAAACAAATGGCCAATAAACGGGACTATTTACTGCAATTGCGCGATAAACCCGACATTGGGGGCCTGAGATTAGATGTTAATCAAGCTCTTGAGGAGTTGGATGAATTGCTCGATGAGTTTCAAGCAACTTTTCCTGAAGAAAAACTTAGTTAATTATCCGACTCGACGGAATTGAGATTTGTCCGATTGTGCTAATTTTCCCAAGTCATCGATCGCTTTGATCAGAGCTTGGGAAGATATATCTTTAGGGTAGTATAGGTCAAAAGCTCTAGTTTTATTGTTTTTTCCCATTGGAAGCTTTGCCAAGGAACTATAGGCGATAAGTAGTTGGACAAAAGTAAAGTTAACTGTGGGGTAAGGAGTCAGGAGTCAGGAGTCAGGAGTCAGGAGTCAGTAAGAATTGCGGCAATTTACATTTCTTAAGATAGACAACAGAATTTATGTCCGACTACTTAATGCGGACATAAGGGTCGAATTGTTTGATTTGAATAGCGGCGCTGTGTCCATCTAAGACAGGCATCCGTACATCTAAAATAATTACATCACGCGATGTGCAACTAAAAACGACAGAATCAGGGTTCCAGAGGATACTTTATCTCTGCTGATTTCTGAAAGCCTTGTAAATCAAGACTAAAAATATAGTTGCACACGGGGTTACATCTGGTTGATAAATTTTCGCCAATGCGATAGCCTGTTGACCATTAACAGCAATTCCCGCCACCTGACAATGCGGCTGCTGGGAAATTAAAGTCTTGAGTCCTAAACAAGTTAGATCGTGATCGTCGGCAATCAAGACTTTAATTAGGTCTATCGGCTTCATTATAATCATTTTCCTTTACTTGGAGGTCTGACTTGTTATCATTGTAGAGCCTGTTGATCTTTTGGCCTTAACTTCAGGACACTTCCCACTTCCCCACCTCCCCACCTCCTAATTCATAATTCATAATTCCCCCACTCCCTTCTCTCTTTCCCCTTCTCCCTTCTCCCCAACTCCCACTCTGCAATAACTACTGGCAGCCAGAAATACGTTCGTTTAATATCATACTTTGTGCTTTTTGTCAAAAAAACTTTTTTTTTGCAATAAAACTACATAAAAAAAAGAGCATCGTTGTGGGTGAAATTGACTGATTTAACCGTTTTAATTAGAATTACCTTGTAGGTGTGGCAAGGGTTTCAACCATTGCTGTCCAAAAAAGCACAGAATAACCCATTATGAAATTCAGTAAAATCGCTGTAACTATGATAACATCGTTGTTAAATAAAAATCTTTCTCAATTAATTTTTAAGAATTTGTAAATATTGCGGAATGTTAATTTAAATATTCTCAAGCTTTTGGAGTCAATAGATAATTTTTGCTTATCTTTGTCGAACATTGGGTTAGGAGGTAGGAGGCAGCTTTTTTCTCCCTTCTCCCTTCTCCCTGCTCCCTTCCCCCTTCTTCCCAATTCATAATTCATAATTCATAATTCCCCCACTCCCTTCTCCCCCACTGTTTACTTAAAACCCCCCACTGATAACCGATAACTGATCGCTGATCACTGAAAAAAGCCTAACTTTGGGCAAAAATCTGGTTTATGTCCCCTCTTAGCGGTAAAATTTTTACATCTGGACTGTCGAAAAGTGTAAGTTTTGTAAAGTAAAATTAAGAAGGGAGACAAATTTAAAATAGCCAACTTATGGAAGTAACTTTTACCGCTGCCGAATCCCTAGAAATTGTTGTTGCCGAACAAACAATCCCGATTCAGCATTATCTGCGCCAACCGCAAAGATTAGTACAGGCTATCGTTGAGACTAGCTTAAGAGAACATTTGTCTGAGAATCGGTTTCGCCTAAAAATGCGTCCCCTAAACTTCTTGGATATGTACTATTTTCAGCCCACGGTTATTCTCAATGTCTGGGCTACCTCTGGGGGGACGATATTTTTGCAATCAGAAGACTGTCAGATCAAAGGTATTGATTATATCAACGATCGCTTTAGCCTCAATGTTCAAGGCAAACTCGCTCCTGTGGAAAAAAATAATCAAACCTATCTAGCGGGAAAAGCCAATCTTGAGGTGAAAGTCGCCCTACCACCGCCATTATGGTTAACCCCGCGTCCGCTGTTAGAAATCGCCGGCAATAGTCTCTTAAAAGGGGTTTTATTGCGGATTAAACAGCGTTTAATGAGTCAATTGTTGCAAGATTACCAACAATGGGCTAAACAGGACATTATTGCCCAAAATTACCCCGAAACCATTCTCGATCTCTCCCTTGGTTAAATAAAAATATGAGTTGGACAAAAGTATTATCTGTAGATTCCCTTGTCCCCGGCGCCCGTCAAGTGGTAAAAGTGGGGGAAAATTCCATTCTCTTGATTAACAATAACGGTCAATTCCACGCCGTCGGCAACCTTTGTCCTCATTTAAAATTATCGATGACGAAGGGCAAAATTACCGAGGACGGCGCGATCGTTTGTCCCTGGCATCGTAGTTCGTTTGATCTCTGTAGTGGTGCTGTCAAAGACTGGATTACCTGGCCCCCTGTGGTTAACAAAGCGATGGCGGCAGTTTCTCAACCCCAAGCTTTACCCGTTTATCCCCTTCGCATCGAAGACGGCAGCATCTGGATAGACGCTTGACATCCTCACCGAGGGGGGGTTTTGGGCAACCTAAAGAGCAGTTGCTTTAACCGACAATGGTTAATCTTTGAGAATGCCAAACGCTACCTCGCTCCCTTCCGTAAAAACCCAGTTATGGATTGTTCCCCTACCCCGCTCCTAGGGTTGATTCCAGGTAGGGTTGATTCCAGGTAGGGTTGATTCATGAATCAACCCTACCCCGCTCCAGTGATCCCCACTCTCCTGTATATTTTTTAAACAGGATTGCGCGAGGTCATTCTGTTATTCTGACTTCCCCTCCTGACGACCGGCTCCTGACGACCGACTCCTAACCCCACCAAGAAACTTTTTCAGCAAACCCTAATTGGTTCCGTTTAAAAGTTGAGAACGAAGCAAATCGATCGCATCTAAATAACTCGGCATTGGTTCATCACCTAACAGACAAGCACTGCGATCCACGCTAATCATATCATCACCCCAAAACACTTGACCGAGAGGAATAGATTTTCCTCGATCCGGTCGCCAATTACTACTAAAATATTTGAGATTAGCGTCCACCACTGCCCCATCAAAAAGATGACCGATACAAAAATAAACATCCTGTAAAATTAGCGGTACGGAGGGGCGATGTAATTGCCCCCGCGAGTTAGGACTACGGGCTTTATAATGACTACGGGGAAAGAGTCCATAGAGATTTTTTAAAGAAGCAGAAATCAGGGGTTTATCCTTTAAATGGGTGCGTTTTAAGGTTCCAATCGTGATCCGACAATCCACTTCTTCGATAATTTTAGGGGCAAACATCGAGGGAAAACGGACAGGAAAAGGGGAAAGATTCGGATATTCTTGCTGTGGTAAACTATCAGCATCAAGAATAGTTATTCCAGGATCGAGAATAGATTTTAACCCCAAAATATCGATAATTTCTCTCAAAGAAATAGCCGAACATACTCCCTCTACCAAGATAATTTCTGCTCCAGTATTTACCACTCTCAATCCCCGCAAAACTTGACTTAATACCGGCAGACTAACCGTTACTGGTGGTGGCACAGGATAACCTAAATTAGGTTTAATTAAAATACGTTTAGCTGTGATAGCTGCCTGGGGAGGTTGATAAACAAAATCCGCCATAGCTGAATTTTTTACCCCAGCAGTAATTGAGGATTGGGTAATCATAGAAAGGAAAATAAATCAATGGGAAGCTGACAGATTAGCCAGATCATTTAGGGAGTTTACCTGCTGTAAAGCTTGCCAGATTACCCCGGAATCGGCCCCAGGAAAATGGCTATTTTCACTAATATAACGCTTCCAGGCCTTAGTTCCGGGCTGGCCGGCAAAAAGCTGTAAAAGATGTTTGCTGATCTGGTGTAATTTATAACCTTTACTCACCCATTCATCGATGTAGGGAAGCATTTTTTTGATTACTTCTTCCCGGGTAGGAGGAGTAACCGATTCCCCATAAAAATCTCGATCAACTGTGGCAAATAAATAGGGATTATCGTAGGCTGCCCGACCGATCATAACTGCATCTACTAATTGTAAATGTTGTCTAGCCTGTTCTAAATTAATGATACCGCCATTAATTTCAATAAACAAATGGGGAAACTGATTTTTTAGGCGATAAACATCATCGTAACGTAAGGGGGGGACGGTGCGATTTTCCTTGGGACTTAATCCCTGTAACCAAGCTTTGCGTGCGTGGATGGTAAAACGTTGACAACCGGCATCGGCGACAATACGGACAAAATTGGCCATATTTTCGTAACTATCTTGATCATCAATGCCAATTCTCTGTTTTACAGTCACGGGAATCGATACAGCTTGATTCATTGCCGATATTCCCCTAGCGACTAATTCCGGGTTAGCCATCAAACAAGCGCCGAAATTGCCCTCTTTTACCCGAGAACTAGGACAACCCACATTGAGATTTACCTCGTCATAACCCATATCTTCGGCTATTTTAGCGCATTCTGCCAAAAGATAGGGATTATCACCCCCTAACTGCAAAGCTAGAGGTTTTTCTGCTAGGGAGAACCCCAGCAACTTATAGCGATCGCCATGTTTAATCGCCATCGTCGTGATCATTTCCGTGTAGAGAAGGGGACGACGGCTAATTTGTCGCCAAAAATAGCGAAAATGGCGATCGGTATAATCCATCATCGGCGCCACACTTAAAATACTGCCCATTTTCCCCTTGATTTTTTCGCTGATCGGGACATTCTCTGGTGAACCCCAGAGAATAACCAGTCTTCCTCTCAACATATTTTAAAGCTTTTTGGTAAGTAGGTAGGCGTTAAAAATTATCAGACACCACCCTTATCAAGGGGGGACTAAGGGTAGGGTTGATTCATGAATCAACCCTACTATGAATCAACCCTAGGACTAAGGGGGGATCGAACCTAAAATCTATTTTTAATTTAATTATAACCAGCTACTTAAGTTGACTATCTAAATTACTGGTTAAGACTGCGCCGGAGAAAGGAGAAGGGAGCTTTTTTGACTTACCTCGGTGGGATATTTGCCCCTTTAATCGTGTCGCGAATGACGATTTTTTGTTCTTTGGAATAACCAGCAAAAGAACGAGTAGCAAGTAACTCAATTTCTATCCCCGTACCCGATCGCAAAGATTCCACAGGTAAGGGTAATTGACCGATATCCAGAATAAATTGATTGCCCTCCTGTCGGACTAAATTAGCGGGCATATCTCCTTCATAGCGAGTGACAAAATCGGTTCTGGGACTGGTTTGTAGGTCATCTGCTTGCCAACGAGTGACGCGATAACGCACCTTAAATTTAGTGCCGATTAAATTCGATTGGGAAGCTTTATCTTCGAGAAAAAGCCTTAAATCAGTACCATTTCCTGTAATACCTTTTGCTTCTAATTGGTTGACATCTCGTTCAAAAACAGCATTATAAACGACAAATTCCGTAACATTATTGCGTTTTTGAGTGGTTCCCTCGATCCAGAGGTCACTGGGGACAGTTACCTTCATTTCCTTTTGATCATCGAGGGTTAAAGTAAAACGCTGATTAGCAAACCGGTTAAACTCTTGGGGGGCATTCCAAATTAAAATAAAAGAACGTTCCGATCGATCTACTAAAATCCGATATTGATCATCGATCAGGGAACCGGGGGCAAATAAAGACACTGCCCCGGTGCGAGTTTCCCAACTATTTTTAGATAGAATATAACCCCGTTCTTTTAACTCCGAAAGGGGAACAGTTGCGCTCGGTTGATCGGCAGTTAAAGGGCGATCGATTTGAATTAAAGTTAACTGTCCTAAACGACCCTCGCGACCGTTACGACCACTATTACCCGTCGCCCCATCGAGACCATCCTGACAGCTAAATTCTCTGGTGGTACAGCTATAATTGGCATCACCCGGCCTACCGCTGCAGGTTTGAATTGTCCAGAAGGGTTGGGAACAGCGACAACCCTTGCCCCCCTGGCCTCCCTGACCCCCAAAACCCCCAGCGCCTCCGGCCGCATTGACCGTTACTTGTCTTAAAAAATCTAAATTAGTGGCATAGAGGGTTAAAGCGCCGCCATTGCCCCCATCACCACCATTACCCCCATTGCCACCGTTACCACCACCGGCCGCCTGGAGATTTCGTGTGACGTTGCTAGGTTGACCGCTACAGTTGCCATCGCTGCCATTGCTGCCATTTTCACCATCGACCCCTTTTTGTCCTGAAATATCGAGTTTTAGGGGAGAACCATCGAGAAAAAGGGTTAAACTGTCACTATTTTTGCCTTGGCCGCCGACCTTGCCAACTTTCCCGCTTTGGCCCTGTTTACCGAAAGTTTGTACATCGGAACTTTGGGCTAACCAAGAACAGCGATCGCCTGTCACCGTAGGGGGCATTAGGTACGGTAAAGGGAGAAAAAAGGTGAATATTAATGATTTAGCCCAAAAATTCATAATTTTAGCCAATTTATCCCCAAAGACTCCGATCAATTCCCTCTTGATGACTTTTAGATCTAGATTTTTGTTTCCCCTCTATCAATAAGGTGCGCTATCATCCTACACTTACTTTGAGAAGGAAACAGCCAATCGCGAGGGTTACGCGCGTGAAAAAAGTATTAGCTATTATCTTAGGTGGCGGGGCCGGAACTCGCCTTTATCCGTTAACGAAACTGCGGGCCAAACCTGCCGTCCCCCTAGCGGGAAAATATCGCTTAATCGATATTCCCGTCAGCAATTGTATTAACTCCCAGATTGACAAAATCTATGTGTTGACGCAATTTAATTCCGCTTCCCTCAATCGTCACCTCAATCGTACCTATAATTTTACGGGTTTTAGTGATGGTTTCGTGGAAGTTTTGGCCGCTCAACAAACCATGGAAAATCCTCAATGGTTCCAAGGCACGGCCGACGCGGTACGACAATATATCTGGACGATGAAGGATTGGGATATCGATGAATATCTAATTCTCTCGGGAGATCATCTCTATCGCATGGACTACAGCAAGTTCATCGAACGCCATCGGGAAACCAACGCCGATATCACTTTATCGGTAGTTCCCATCGATGAACGTCGGGCCTCCGCTTTTGGGGTGATGAAAATTAATGATTCGGGGCGAATTGTCGATTTTTATGAGAAACCCAAAGGGGCAGAATTGGAAAGAATGCGGGTAGATACGACAATTTTAGGCTTAAGTCCCGACCAAGCTCGTCAAAGTCCCTACATCGCTTCCATGGGAATTTATGTCTTTAAAAAGAATGTTTTAATCGATCTGCTCGATGCCAATAAAGAACAGACCGATTTCGGCAAGGAAATTATTCCCTCGGCGGCTAAAGACTACAATCTTCAGGCTTATTTATTTAAGGGTTACTGGGAAGATATCGGGACGATTGAGGCCTTTTATGAGTCTAATCTCGCCTTGACCCAACAACCAAATCCCGCCTTTAGTTTCTACGACGAAAAAGCCCCCATCTATACCCGTTCTCGCTATCTGCCACCGACAAAAATGCTCAATTGTACCGTGACAGAATCGATGATTTCTGAAGGTTGTATTCTCAAAGAATGTCGCATCCATCACTCGATTTTAGGTATTCGTAGTCGAGTCGGCAAAGACTGCACGATCGAGGATACAATGCTGATGGGAGCCGACTTTTATGAGTCTTTCCCCGAACGGGAAAGTCTCGTCCGAGATGCCAAAGTTCCCGTGGGTATCGGTCCCGGTTCCACTATTCGTCGGGCAATTGTGGATAAAAATGCTCGCATTGGTTCCAACGTTTTAATTGTTAACAAAGATCGTGTGGAAGAAGCTAATCGCGAAGATTTAGGTTTCTATGTTCGCAGCGGCATCGTGGTTATTTTCAAAAATGCCACTATTCCCGACGGGACGGTGATTTAATCTATAAGTTATCAGTTATCAGTTTTTTAGTTATCAGCTTTTCCCTTTTTCTAGTTATTATCGCTTGGATATAGCCGCAGGCTGATGGCTTCAGCTAATTACCTAGACAATTCCCTTGAAATCCTATCCTTTTCTAGAAGTGATAGCAAAATCTCCCGAGCAGCTCTTCTGGAAAATCAGAAAAATTTCTATATTTTTGGATCCGATTCTAGGTTTTCAATTAACCTTAAATTAAAGCCCTAGGACTTAGATAGAAGCCATTCAGGAGACAAGGATATTTATGAAAGCCAAAATTGCGATCGCTTGTCAGGGAGGCGGCAGTCAAACTGCTTTTACTGCCGGTGCATTAAAAGCATTATTTGACAATAAAGTGCAAGATTACTTTAATATTGTCAGTCTCAGCGGTACTTCTGGCGGTGCTATCTGTGCATTTTTCACCTGGTATGCTCTCAAAAAAGGTGATAGCGTCGTTTGGAAAAGAATGATTGATTTTTGGGAAGATAATAGCACTCAAACTCCCCAAGAAAAGCTATTTAATGACTCAGCTATTAAAGCTCTAGAATTAGCCAGCAAAGGATTAATTCCCCAGTATAATCTCAGTCCTTCCTCTCCAATTACTAAAACCTTATTTTCCCTAGCTACCTACGGTTTACGCGGTCGCTTTACCAACTTTGATCAGTTACTAAGAGCGCATATTGATTTCTCGGAATTAGCCACTTGGGGAGCTAAACCAGAACCACCAATTTTATTAATGGGGGCCTGTAATGTCCTGACAGGAAAATTAAGTAAATTTAACTCGCGCGAGGAAGCAGTTAAAATTGAACATATCCTAGCTTCTGCCTGTGTTCCTAACATTTTTCCTGCCGTCACCATTGAAACTATGGCCTACTGGGATGGACTATTTTCCGATAATCCCCCCATCCGTTCTTTAATTCGCCGTGAATTTGTCGGAGTCGAAAATATTCCCGATGAAATTTGGGTAATTAAAATTAATCCCACCTCTAGAGATAAGATCCCCGTGCAATCCGATGATATTGCTGATCGCCGCAATGAATTAGAAGGCAATGTTTCCCTATTTCAAGGTCTCGATCAGATTGACTTTCTCAATCAATTATTTCTCAAAGGAGCATTTAAAGAGGAATTCTTGCGCGAGATCGCCTTAACAGAACCATTTAAAATTCCTAAATCTTTCCCGGAAGATCCCGATCAAGATTACCATATTCCTATGATCGAAATGTCGGCGGAATTAGCCAATAGTCTCAACTACGAAAGTAAACTCGATCGCTCTCCTGCCAATATCCAGCGTCTGATTGCTGACGGGGAAAAACAGGGAAAACAATTTCTAGAACATCGACTAAAAGCTATGGGTTTAAGATAATTTTTGAGGGTTCAAAAACGGCAAAAATAAGGATTAAATGGCACAAAATCCTTAAATAGACCATTCAGTTGATTATTATTCATTCTTAATTCTCCTGACGACCGGCTACTGACGACCGGCTACTGACGACCGGCTACTGACTCCTGACTCCTAACCCTAAGAACAATTTTTGATTTTTACGAGAGGTCTAATAATCACTGATTTTCATTGACTAATACCCGTCCGGATAGATCGTAAATCATAATATCCCATTGCCCATTTTTTGCCGCTTCAAAAGCCACTTTAGAACCATCGGCACTGATGATCGGATTGCGTACTTCCGCGAGGAGATCGGGAGCAATTTCCCTTCTCTGTTGAGTTTGTCGATCATACAGATAAATAGCCGTTTTTCCCTGACGACTAGCAGTAAAAACGATATAACGACCATCTTCACTAATGGAAGGACTAGAAGCGATCTGATCGAGAGAATTTAGGCCAGGTAAAGGCAATAAACGGCGATCAATAGCATCAAAAAGATAGATAGCTTGGGAACCATTGCGATCGGAAGCAAAAACGAGATAGCGAGAGGCAAGATAGGGAGTTAATTCACTAGCAGCACTATTTAAACTTCTCCCCCCTCGATCGAAAGGAAAAGACAATAAACTGGGATAACCAGCACATCCAGTTAACAAACTAATTACAGCAACAAGACTAATAAAAAAATAACGTTTCACGGTTTGGGACTTTCAACGGGACTGCCATCGGCAATATCTAACTCGATATTCGGACCGCGATCAAGAACCTCCACATCCCATTGTCCCCGACGAGCGGATTCAAAGACAAGATAACGACCATCGGGACTAAGACGGGGATTTCGCAACCAACCGCGATAATTTTGACTCAATAACTCAGAACGATCGGTAATGCGATCATATAAAGCGATGACGGGACGACCCTCAATAATCACCACATAAGCCAGATAACGCCCCGTTTGGCTTAAACTAGGGCTATCGGTAATTTCTTGACCCGTATATAATCCCCCTAGGGTCTGGTATTGTTTTGTCTGCAAATCATAAAGCAGTATCTGATTACTACCGCGACGATTAGACAGCAAAGCCAGCCAACGACCATCACCACTCAGGGCAGGTTTTTCGTCATTGTAGCGACTATTTAGGGTTCCTGTAGAGAAACCGGGGTTATTGAGATTACAACCGCCTATAACCCCTAAAAACAAGCAGATAAACAGTAAAAAGGGAGCTTTGGTCATCGGACCTACTCCTTAATAATCAAACCTAGTCGGATTATCATTACTCGACTCCCGTTCACTATTATCCGGTCTCTCCCAATCTTCTCGATCGCTCGTATCGCTAGGATCGATCGGTTGATAATCGACGTATTCCCCTTTAAATGGCGGATCATCCTCAATTATTGGGCGAGGACGACGTTTTTGGCTAGTGCGGGGCGGTTTACTGCTCGTCTCTTCACTAGCAGGACGACGACGGGGACGGGGACTGGTTTCTTCCCAATCATCACCGCTACGGCGCTGATCATAAACATCTCGATCGCTAGTGGGGGAACTATTGCGGGGACGACGATTAGCCGTTTGGCGACTGCTAGTATCGGCCGGCCGACGGGTGCGGGTGCTGCGGGGTTCCTCGTCCTGATAACTAGAAGTGCGGGAAGATCGGGGATCATCGTAACCGCGTAAACGGGGATTATCTTCGTAACGTTCCTCCGGTTCGTAGGTGTCGAGGGGTTCTAATTCGGCCTGATATTCCCGACTCACAGGACGTTCATCCACAAAAGACGTGCTGCGGCGGGCCTGTTCCGTGGTTAAACCCCGCAATTTTACCGTCTCGAAGGCAAAAAACACCGCTGCCCCAGTCAGCAAAAATTGTCCGAATTGCAAAATCGGATCCAGTCGCCACCCTTGAAAAAGTAGAATTAAACCGCACAGTAAACCAACGGCGGCAAAAAATATATCATGATCTCTGGAAAGTTCCGGCCGCACCGAGCGCAGGAAGTATAATCCCGCTCCGGCCACTGCCAGAAAAATTCCTAAGATACTGGCCGAATTCAGCCCAAAATTGACCATCTTTATCTCCCTTCTCGGTGCTTAAATTCAAGAATCGAGTCTTTATCTATAGCCGTCAGTTTTCAGCAGCAATCTTGCTGTTTTTAACTCAAGGAGTCGATCTATATCCTAACCCCCAAGTCTAGCACTATATCTATCATCCTCGATTCTAACTTACTCGATCGAGCCTAGTTCACACAACTATTGTTGGGGAAGTGGGGAAGTGGGGAGACCACTTCGTGCGCGTTGCGGGGGGAAGTGGGGAAGTGGGGAAGTGGGGAGATTTTATCAGTGAACAGTGAACAGTAAACAGTAATCAGTGAACTGAAAACTCACATCTGATCACTGATCACTGATAACTGATAAGGCTGACGGCTGACATCTTAACAAAATCTTTAGGAATTGCCCATTGACAGGATTGACTAAATGTGATCTATGGGTTTCGGGCATTTTAACGTGATTTCTTGATCACTTTTGAGCGATCGCTATCGTTGGGAAGTTAATCGCCGAAAGTCTGAAAGGAGGGATTTTCATTGATGCACATCATGGTTAATTTGTAAAGTGCGTAAGTCCTAATCTTAATAAGATATGACAGAAAAATTTCTGTCTAATCATAAAATTAACTTAACCTAGACAAGAGGGAATTAGCATAGAATGTGATTATAATTGCAGGCTAAACATATAGTCTGTTTGTATTCATAGTCCATTCAATCCATAGAATAAGGTGTGAGGATTGACCAATGCCAAAACTATTCAAGAATTTAGTAAAGGTAACTCCTTTAGTATTAGGTGCTTCCGTAGCGGCTGCTGGCAGCGCAGTGGCTCAAACTATGCCTGGTACACCTCAACTCAAGGTTGATCCAGTAGCGCAACAACAACTTGATCGCATTCAACGCGCCCAAAATAGTCAGCAGATTAATACGGGTGTTTATCAGGGTTCCATGTCCCAGGTGACTAGCGTTAACCAACTGCGGGACGTATCTCCCACCGCTTGGGCCTACGAGGCATTAAGAAGTCTTGTGGAACGTTACGGTTGTATCGTGGGTTATCCCGACCGTACCTTCCGTGGTGATCGCGCCACCACTCGTTGGGAATTTGCCGCAGGTTTAAACGCTTGTTTAAACGTCATGGAACGTTTAATTCAAGATGGTGTCGGTGTACTCAGAGAAGATATCGATAAATTAAAACGTCTTGTTCAAGAATTTGAGACCGAACTAGCGGCTTTAGGAGCTAGAGTAGATAACCTCGAACAGCGCGTTGCTTTCTTGGAAAACAATCAATTTTCCACCACCACCAAACTCAGAGGTGAGGTGATATTCAGTATCGCCGATAGCTGGGGTGGTCAAGCTTCCGTTACCAATACCGACGGTACGGTGACTGATGGCAGCAATCAAGATGAAACTCAAACAGTATTTAATAATCGGGTGCGACTCAACTTTGAAACCAGCTTCACTGGTAAAGATCTGTTAAGAACCCGTTTACAAGCGGGTAACTTTAACACCACTTTCAACCAAAACGGACCGACGGGAACCAACATGACCCGTCTGGCCTACGATGACGGTCGTGACAACGATGTCACCATCGATGACTTGTTCTACCGCGCTCCCATCGGCACTCCCTTCGGTAACATCACCGTTTGGGTTGGTGCTAACGCCCTTAACCTTGATGACGTTTTCATCACTGCTAACCCCTTCCTCGCCGATAGCGGTACGGGTGCTTTATCTCGCGGTCAACGCTACAATAACATCGTCTTCCGTGGTCCTTCGGGTGTTGGTGCTGGGGTCAGATTCAACATTGGCGATGTTTTCCAAGTTACGGGAACCTACCTAGCCGAGGGTGGGGTTAACGGAGCCAGCAATCCTAATGAGGGTAGCGGTTTATTTAATGGTTCCTACAGTACTGGCGCGCAAGTAGGTTTCTCCTTCATCAAATTTGCCGATATTAACTTCGTTTACGTTCACAGTTATCAAACTGCGGCTAGTATGAGTTCCGGGTTATTCGGTAACGTCAGCAGCCCTCTCACCGAGCGTCCCTTCGGTAACGTTGGCACTACTGCTAACCGTTTCGGTCTTCAAGCGAGCGCCCAAGTTATCCCAGGAGTCTTAAATCTAGCGGGCTGGGGTGGTTACGCCGATGCTTCGGCCACGGGAGTTAATGATGCGATCGGAGACAATAACACTGGTATCTGGTCTTGGAACCTGAATCTTTCTGTCCTCGATCTCTTTGCCGAAGGTGCGGCCCTGTCCATCGGTGGTGGTCAAGTACCCCGTTCCGACAAGGAAGATGGCACTTCCTACATGGTGGAAGCTCAGTATAAGTTCCCAGTCACCAAAAACATCCTGATTACCCCCGGTGCCTATGCGATCTTCAACGCTAACAACCGTAATAACGACACCATTTTTGTCGGTGTCCTCCGGACAACTTTCCGTTTCTAAGCTGAGTTGACGGACTTGGTAAAACGGTGGGATTTATAGATCTCACCGTTTTTTTACTTTTAACTTTTCACTGGGTATAACCATTTATGAGAAGATGATCGGAGCGTCCCAAACGCCGCTATATTTACTTCGCCTATTTAGTTGCTTATCTATGCACTCTCTGTCTTTCCCCCGTCGCACTAAAATTGTGGCCACGATTGGCCCAGCCTCGCAAAATAAGGAAACATTACGTCAGATGATCAAGGCGGGGGCGACGACATTTAGATTAAACTTTTCCCATGGCGATCACGATTACCATCGTCACAGCATTAACCTGATCCGTCAGTTAGCCTTTGAACTCAATCAACCCATTGGCATCCTTCAGGATCTACAGGGGCCAAAAATTCGTTTAGGTAAATTTGCCTGTGGGTCGATCACCCTGAAACCGGGGGAACCCTTTATCCTTACTTCTAGGGATGTGGAATGTAATCAGGAAATAAGTTCCATTAGCTATCCCTCGCTCGCCCAAGAAGTCCCAGAAGGTTCGAGAATTCTCCTCGATGATGGTAAGGTCGAAATGCGGGTGGAATCAGTGGATCGTTTGAAAGGAGACCTGTCCTGTCGCGTAGTGGTTGGGGGTGTCTTATCCAGTAATAAAGGGGTGAATTTTCCCAACGTCTATCTGTCGGTGAAAGCTTTAACCGATAAGGACAAAAAAGATTTAATGTTCGGACTGCTGTGGGATGTGGATTGGATCGCCCTTAGTTTTGTGCGTAATCCCCAAGATATCCTCGAAATTAAAGAATTAATCGCCAGTGCGGGTAAATCTATCCCCGTGATCGCTAAAATTGAAAAACACGAAGCGATCGAGGAAATGGAGGAAATTTTATCCCTCTGTGATGGTGTTATGGTGGCCAGGGGAGATTTAGGAGTAGAATTACCAGCCGAAGACGTGCCAATCCTGCAAAAACGCCTGATTAATACTGCTAATCAGCTAGGCATCCCGATTATCACCGCCACTCAAATGCTTGACAGTATGGCCAGTAATCCTCGTCCCACCCGCGCCGAGGTTTCGGACGTGGCTAATGCGATTTTAGATGGCACTGATGCGGTCATGCTTTCCAATGAAACGGCTGTGGGTCATTATCCCATCGAAGCGGTGGCAACCATGGCCCGCATTGCCGAAAGGATCGAACGGGAACAGATCAATAGTGCCGCTCGCTCTAACAATAAACAATCGATTCCTAACGCTATTTCCTCGGCAGTCAGTCAAATTGCCGAACAATTGGGGGCTGCGGCAATTATTACCCTGACAAAAACCGGCTCTACTGCCCGTAACGTCTCCAGATTTCGCCCCAAAACCCCGATTTTAGCCGTTACTCCCCATCGAGAAGTGGCACAGCAGTTACAGCTAGTTTGGGGCGTAAAACCGATGTTATTGCTCGATTTACCCTCCACCAGCCAAACTTTTCAAGTGGCGATGAATCTCGCCCAGGAAAATAACCTCCTAGCGGATGGTGATTTAGTGGTGATGACGGCGGGAACTCTGCAAGGGGTGGCCGGTTCCACGGATTTAATTAAGGTGGAAGTGGTAAAATCCCTTTTGGGCAAGGGTACGGGTATCGGCCAGGGTGTGGCTAGTGGCCGGGCGCGAGTAGCCCATAATGCCCGCGAAGTGGGTAGTTTTAGCAGCGGGGAGATTTTAGTCGTTCCCACCACCAGCGCCGAATATGTGGATATGATGCGGAAAGCTGGCGGAATTATCACCGAAGATACCGCGATGAATAATCACGCCGCTACTATCGGTTTAAAATTGGGTATTCCGGTTATTGTCGGGGTTAAAGATGCCACGAAAATTATCCGCGAAGGGGTGATCATTAGTCTCGATGCTCAACGGGGTTTAATTTATTCTGGTATTGGCAATGGCGCGGCAACTATGAAAAACTGAGTCGGTCGGCAGGAGGCAGGAGGCAGGAGGCAGCTTTTATTTATTATCCCCACTTCCCCACTTCCCCACACCCCACACCCCACACCCCACACCCCACACCCCACACCCCACACCCATTTTCACTTGTCTATGAGCGATTCTTACTCTCCTCCCGTCGATAATCCAGCCTATACTGTTGAACAAGCGATCGCTAATATCCAGCAAAGAGAAGATCTAGGAGCGCGTTATTATGCCGCTTGGTGGTTGGGTAGATTCCGCGTTCGTCAACCGGAGGCGATTTCGGCGTTAATTGCCGCTTTAGAGGACGAAAGCGATCGCACCCCTGACGGTGGTTATCCCCTGCGACGCAATGCCGCCAGCGCTTTAGGGAAATTAGATGATCTCAGTTGTCTTCCCGCCTTGATTGCCTGTCTCGACTGTGAAGATTATTATGTGCGCGAATCGGCTGCCCAGGCATTGGAAATGCTTAAGGATCGAAGCGCAATCGCACCTTTAAAGAAACTATTAGAGGGTGGCATCGAAGTGGCCGTTTTAGTGGCGGGAAAACCCCATTTAGTCCAACCCTACGAAGCGATTATCGAGGCATTGGGAACCCTGCAAGCGACGGAAGCGATTCCCCTCATCGAACCGTTTTTAAAGCATTTCGTCGAAAAAGTACGTTATGCGGCTGCCCGCGCCCTCTATCAACTCACGGCTAACCCCCACTATGGCGATATTCTGATTAATGCCTTGCAAGGGGAAGAATTACAGCTGCGTCGTTCTGCTTTAATGGATTTAGGCGCTACGGGTTATCTGCCGGCTGCTCCTGCGATCGCTAATACTTTGGCGGAAAATAGTCTGAAACTGGTTGCTCTCAAGGAACTTTTAGAAAACCATCTAAAAAACAATTCTAGTGGCGAAAATATCTCCGAAATTCTCACTTTAATGGATAGTTTATTGTAATTAATAATTGGTTATTTTTTATCTAAATTAAAACTGATAAAATCCAGAGGTTTTATGCTAATTCAAAACGATTATGCTGGCTGGCTAAACGAAACAATCACTCTGTTAAAACAAAAAAACTTTGATAAAGTTGACTGGGAAAACTTGATCGAGGAGATAGAAAGTTTGGGCAGAAGTCAAAAACGTGAACTCCGCAACCGGTTAACCACCATCTTAGAACACTGCCTCAAACTTTGCTATACTGATTACGTTGAGGATTATCGAGGTTGGCAAGAAACTATTAGGCGCAGTCAACGGGAACTAGAAGAACTTTTGAGCGATTCTCCTAGTTTAAAACCCTACTGGGAGCAAGTATTTTTAGATTGCTATGCCACGGCTTTAAAAAGCTTGCGAGATAGCCCAGATTATCAATCTTTTAACTTTCCCGATGATTGTCCTTTTCCCCAAGAAATTAGTCAGATTTTACAGAAAAAAGTTTGGCGATAAAATTATCTTTAAAAGTTTGTTAGTGGGTTTAGAAGACGGTCAAATCTGGGACGATGTCCGCTCAAATTATACTTCATCTTTATGAGAAATGCTGTAAATAATTGGTTATTTTCTAGGGAAATTCAAACTCATAAAATCCAGAGGTTTTATGCTAATTAAAACCGATTATGCTGGCTGGCTGAACGAAACAATCACTCTGTTAAAACAAAAAAACTTTGATGAAGTTGACTGGGAAAACTTGATCGAGGAGATAGAAAGTTTGCTAGTCTCAGGCTAACTTCCTAGGTCATTGGTTTATGGGGTAGCCAAATATCCTAAAACAGGATAGAGTATTGATATTCATACTGTTTATAAGACGATAAAAAAATCCATGGATATACCTGAGCCTTGCCCTAGCCTGGCAAGTATAAAGAAGAATAAAGCAACAAGCACTGTTGGGCGCGGCAAAACTGTCCAACTTACTGAGAAACTGGCTTTTTCAGCTTGGAATAACAGTAGTGTTAGTCTGAGTCTTGGTAATAGCATTGAACATTATGATTCTTGGGAACAACCTATAGTAATAATCTCAGACGGAGGCTACGGTCTTTTAGGATTTGAAGGTGATACATCCGATCATCTTGACCTACCTGAATGGTATGAACCTCATGTGGAAGCTTGGTCTAAGTTGGCCTTGCCAAATACAACTCTTTGGTTTTGGAACTCAGAAATTGGCTGGGCTGTGGTACATCCAATACTTGAGAAATTTGGCTGGCGATATGTTAATTGTAATATATGGAATAAAGGAAAAGGTCATATTGCAGGTAATGTCAACACAGAGAAAATAAGGCGTTTTCCAGTGGTTACAGAGGTTTGCGTCCAATACGTTAGAGAAGTCAAAATTGCTGACTTAACACTTAAAGAATGGCTCCGAAAGGAATGGTTAAGATCGGGCTTACCTTTGCGTCAAGCTAATTTGGCTTGTGGTGTCGCAGATGCGGCAACAAGAAAATATTTTGATCAAGGACATTTATGGTATTTTCCCCCACCCGAAATGTTTGAAAAATTAGTTTTCTATGCCAACGAACACGGAAACCCAGAGGGAAAACCCTATTTTTCTAAAAATGGCCAGCGTCCTTTAACAGGTAAAGAGTGGGAGAAGATGCGCTCTAAATTTAATTGCCCTCATGGTTTTACAAATGTTTGGGATCGTTCAGCTTTGCGCGATGATGAACGAATTAAGTCTAAGGATGGTAAAGCTGTTCACTTAAATCAAAAGCCACTGGATCTGATGAAATTAATTATTGCAGCTTCAAGTGAGGAACAGGATGTGGTTTGGGAACCATTTGGGGGGCTTTTCAGTGCCTCTTTAGCTGCCAATATCCTGAATCGAAAGGCTTTCGCTTGTGAAATTGACGAAACTTATTTCTATTATGGAGTCAAAAGGTTTAGTCAAGTAGTTCATCAATGTTCCCTTCTTTGATGCCAAGGTGTTCTCTTAAAGCAGATTTAATTAACTCCTCTCGACGACTAGCTAAAAGCCTGTTCCACTGTCCAACTTTCATTCCAGAGAAATGTGTTTGATAAACACGCTTTTTAAAATCCTCAATTCCTGGATGTAAAATCCTGTCCATTTTGGCAAAATTAGTGTCTAATCTATATTTGAAGCGAGTGATCAGTTCCCGCAAGAGCATTTGATACTCTTGTGTCGGCTTATAAAGCCTTCCATCATTTCCCCAAGAATTAACTATTTCTTCAGCTTGAAATAGTTCTTCGTCCGTTCCTTGAAATTTGTATCCATTAGTATTTGTTTGTTGCAAATTTGCTCTCCTTTGGCTTGTATCTTCGGGTTCTAGAACAAGGTAATCAGGAGGATTATGATAATGATCATCTCTCGCTTTAGCCACTGAAAAGCCAGAGACAACGCATACATCTAGAATCTTGGGTTTGCCATAAATTACCGCTTCGGGCAGCCAAGCTATTAGAGAAACGTAGGTTTGATCAAACTGAAAATGATTTTGACTATCTTTGAAACGGGCTGTTATTTCAGTAGCTAATGGGAACCATGCTTTTATTTCTAATCCTGGGGTAGGCTGGATGCTACCCATGAAGACAGTATCAGGAAATCCTGGATCTTGCCTTTTCCATTCACCAAACGGTGCAAATATTTCCTGCTTATTCAAAAACTCAACAGTGTTAAATTCAATCAGATTTCCCAATAGTGGTGATAGCTTTGAAATTACTTTGGCCAAATTAACTGCTGCAGCAACCGATATTGGTCTAGCAATGTCTAATAGGTCAAATCTATGTCCAGACAAATCATCTAGATATTGCGATGCCAGGCTAATAACATCTTCTGTATTCATAACCCTTCCCCACAAGATGTGGACTGACAAGCTTGCTCAACTTGCCTTAAAATTTCGCAAGGATCTACACCGATTACACGACTAACCAGAAGGAACTCAACCACATCTAATCTTCTTTCACCATTTTCGTATTTGGCAACGAAAGATTGCGGCTTTTTGATGGCTTTAGCGAGGGCTGCTTGAGTTAAATTCGCATCCTTACGAGCGGCGATCAGGCATCGACGAAAGACATGGTACTCTGGGCTAAAAATAGATTTCATCGTGCTTTAATGAGCACAGGAGTTGGCAATTCCAAGATAAACCTATTTTAGGATAATCCCAAAATGGGATTTTAGGTTACCTAGGGCTTTAGTAAACAGCATAACACCCCTAGTGTAGCGGACGGTATGAAGTCTTTGGTACAATAACGGAGGTTACTCGCTGCTGCTGATCTGGAACGATAGAAAGTTTGGGCAGAAGTCAACACACTGCCTCAAACTTTGCTATACTGATTACGTTGAAGATTATCGAGGTTGGCAAGAAACTATTAGGCGCAGTCAACGGGAACTAGAAGAACTTTTGAGGGATTCTCCTAGTTTAAACCCCTACTGGGATCAAGTATTTTTAGATTGCTATGCCACGGCTTTAAAAAGCTTGCGAGATAACCCCGATTATCAATCCTTTAACTTTCCCGATGATTGTCCTTTTCCCCAAGAAATTAGTCATATTTTACAGAAAAAAGTTTGGCGATAAAATTATCTTTAAAAGTTTGTTGGCGGTGTTAGGAGACAGGAGACAGGAGACAGGAGACAGGAGACAGGAGACAGGAGATTATTTTATTTATTCTCCCCTTCTCCCACTTCCCCACTTCCCCACTTCCCCACTTCCTAATTCCTAATTCCTAATTCCTAATTCCCACTCCCTAACCCCTCATCCCCTCTACTGATAACCAATGCTTCCCACCGTTGAGACTTTAATTATTGCCGTCGAAAAAGCCGACTCAGCTAATGAGTTACTAACCGCCGTGGAAAATTTAGCCACCGCCAAAAGTGAGGCGGCAATACCCACCCTCACCGATGTCCTGAGATATAATAACCCCGGTGCCTCCGTGGCAGCCGTGGATGGTTTAATCGCCATCGGCAAAGCGGCGGTTCCCTATTTACTGGCCAACCTAGACGGTTATAATTATGGGGCGAGAGCTTGGGCAACCCGCGCCCTAGCGGGAATTGGCGATGTGCGAGGATTGGACTTATTGCTTGATGCGGCGGTGAGTGATTTTTCCTTTAGCGTGCGGCGAGGGGCGGCTAGAGGCTTAGGAAATATAATTTGGTCTGATTTGGCGGAAAGTCGGGTTTCTGAGGCTCAGAATGCGGTTTTTGCAGCACTGGAGAAACTTTCGCAAGGGGATCCAGAGTGGGTGGTTAGATATGCGGCGATCGTCGGATTAGAGGGGTTAGGAACTGCGGCGGCGGCATTTCGCGGGGCGATTCGGGAACTTTTAGGACAGATTCGGGAGACCGAAGCGGAAATAGTGGTAAGATTGCGCGCCGATCAAGCTCTGGAACACTTACCTAAAATGTCGGATGAATGCCCCCGCTAAATTTTTCGACAAGACATCAACCTTTGCGGGGGATGAAATCCGACCAGGATATTAACTGCGAAGCACGATTTTAATACTACCATCTATGGGTAAACTGTGTTATAATTAAACTATCCAATGGTCGAGGATTAATCAATGCTAGTCGTAGAAGCCAAGTTAAAAAACGGAACACCAGAGCAATATCACCAGCTTGATGAAGCTATCAAAACTTCTCAGT
>NZ_JADBSZ010000105.1:0-9696 GCF_020246425.1 Microcystis sp. M079S1 | reverse complement strand
GGCTTTTGTAGTAACGATTCTGGTTCCAATCACACAATTTAGAGAACCGTTGAAAATCTATGAACTCCCGAAAAGGCTTGCCATATAAGTATTTCGCATCTAAGTACAATTGCTTATTGCAAAAGTGGGATGCTCCCATCTGTGTCTCTCCAATAGGTTGCACTACTTCCCCATTAAAAAAAGGTCCTAATGCTCCTAAACTGGCATCCAAATACAAATACTGCATAGCCACAAATTCTTCATCAATAGGTATAACAGAAGGCACTAAAGACTGTGCAAAAGAAGAACTTTGGCAGAGTAGAATACTGCATATGGGGAGAATTTTAGGTAAAGTCCTAAAAGATTTTTTAGCGAAAAAGTTTAGCATATACATATAGCCCAACCCAAGACCAAAGGGAGATGGCAGAATGATACACACTTCCCCCCCCACAACTGTATCAAAAGCTACAATTTAATAAATCTTTATATTTCTCTCCCTAGCTTAGGGGTTGACAGAGCAGGGAGTCTCAGGTGTTTTCCGTTGTTTTACTCCTTCTCAGACGAACTATCCTCTTTCTTGAGTTATTGTGGCGCGGTATGTCGGATTCGCCTTTGCGTTCAACTCTGTCTCGAAGTTGTTGAAGCAGATTCTCTATTTTGTTATAATTAGTGTCATTCGTTCGGTTTTGGGAGGGAAAAATATTCCGACACTTGCACAACTCTTACAATGTTATACCCTATCTTGTTGGGCAACAAGGTTTTATTTACCAATTAACTTAATAAGATTGGATGAGCGTACTAAAAATATTTTCATGTTAATTGGTGAAGGTATTGAGATTGAAATTAAACCTAATGGACAATGGATAAAATGAATCAAAAACCTAATTTTAAAACTATGACCTCTCAAGAATTAAAAAGTTATGTATTATCTCATCGTGAGGATGACGAGGCTTTTTATGCCTATGTAGATAAGGTAAATGAAAGAAAAGATCGAGTAGTTTATCCACCTTTAAACTCCTTAGAAGATATGGAAAAATATCCCGAAGTTATTGAACAAATGCGTCAAGATTCCCGTCATAATTTTCAGCAAAATGAGTTAACTTAGATACAGTGCGTTCGCACTCTCTCGCAGTCAGGTTAAGCGATAGCCCAACCCAACACCAATGGCGGACAACAAAACAATGCACATTTTCTACTCTAAGACTGTAGCCTAAGCTACAATTTAATAAATATTTACATTCCTCCTTTCTCCTGTCGATCCTAGACATCATTCTAAAAGTCGGCACTTAAAGGGGTACGGGGGAAAGGAATCACATCGCGAATATTGGTCATTCCCGTCATGAATTGTACCAGACGCTCGAATCCTAAACCAAAACCGGCGTGGGGAACGGAACCGTAGCGACGCAGATCTAAATACCACCACAAATCATCGGGATTCATTCCCTGTTCCTGCATTCTTTGGATTAATACATCTAATCGCTCTTCCCGTTGGGAACCGCCGATAATTTCGCCGATCTTGGGTGCTAAAATATCCATAGCGGAAACGGTTTTATTACTGTCATCTAGACGCATATAAAAAGCTTTGATTGTCTTGGGATAATTAGTGACAATCACGGGTTTTTTAAATAGTTCCTCCGCTAGATAACGTTCGTGTTCTGACTGTAAATCTACGCCCCATTCTACTGGAAACTCGAACTGACGATCGGCTTTTTCTAATAACTCGATCGCTTCGCTGTAGGTAATCCGGCCAAACTCACTATTAACGATATTTTCGGCCGTACTTAACACCGTTTTATCGATACGTTCGTTAAAAAACTGCAAATCTTCGGGACAATTTTCTAAAACGAATTTAAAGATATATTTCAGAAAAGCTTCCGCTAAATCCTGATCTCCTTCCAAGTCACAAAAAGCCATTTCCGGTTCCACCATCCAAAACTCGGCCAGATGACGGGAAGTATTAGAATTTTCGGCGCGAAAAGTCGGGCCAAAAGTGTAAACATTAGATAAAGCCATGGCCATTACTTCCGCTTGTAATTGTCCACTGACGGTTAAATAGGCCCGTTTACCAAAGAAATCCGCGGCAAAATTGGCGGGTTTTTTTAAATCTAAACTGGTGACAGTAAATAATTCTCCCGCACCTTCGCAGTCGTTAGCGGTAATAATGGGAGTATGTACCCAAATAAAGCCCTTTTCTTGGAAAAAACTGTGGATAGCGGTGGCGCAAGCGTTTCTAACCCGCATTACTGCCCCTAGGGTGTTGGTTCTTGCTCGCAGATGGGCAATAGTTCTTAGGAATTCAAAGGAATGACGTTTCTTTTGTAGGGGATAATCCGCAGGACAGTCACCATAAAGGGTGATTTCGGCCGCTTTTAACTCGATATTTTGCCCTTTACCCGGGGAAAGAACCAAATTTCCCGAAACAGCGATCGCCGCTCCTGTACTAATTGTTTTTAGTACATTTTCATAATCGGGTAAAGTCGGTTCGAGGATAACTTGTAAGTTGGCTAGGGATGAGCCATCATTAACTTCCAGGAAAGTAAATTCTTTTAATTCTCGTTTTGTTCTCACCCAACCCTGCACGGTGACGGATTGATCGGGTTGTCCTGTTTGAAAGATTTCCTTGATTCTGCTAGTCATTGCTTATCCCTATGTTAAGTGGCTGAGTGGAATTAAATATAAGATGAACGTAGGTTGGGTTGAAGCATGAAACCCAACGCCTGCATGGGTTACGCTACCGCTAACCCATCCTACAAATAATTGTGTCTCCCTACTTAGAACCAAAGAGTAAGTGGGTGAGTGGAATTAAATATAAGATGAACGTAGGTTGGGTTGAAGCATGAAACCCAACGGCAGCATGGGTTACGCTACCGCTAACCCATCCTACAAATAATTGTGCCTCCCTACTTATTTTAGAATAGAAGGTTCAGATCAGGCTAAAATCAATCTCGAACAGGTGTCATGCTTCTGGTGGAAAAATTATTAAGTAAGCCCAAAAGCCGTAAATTAGCGATTTTTATGGCTTTTATCGGTAGTATTCTCGCTTTACCCTTTCCTATCGCCGGTATTCATAAATTCTATCTCGGCCAACCTCTCTGGGGAATTATTTATCTTCTCCTTTGGCAAACTCCGATTCCCCGGGTGGCTTGCGCGATCGATGCAGTGTGGTATTTAATCCAAGATAACCAATTTTTCGCTAACTATTTTCCCACTGCCACCGCTGCTGCCACTGTCCCCAGTTTAGAGCCTAAACAAGTAGAGGCGATCGGGGCAGCTTTAAGGGAATTAGAGCGCCTCCGGCAAGAAGGATTAATTTCTGAGTACGAATTTGAAGAAAAACGGCGACAACTACTATAATGACACCGCAAAACTGGTTAGGGCGCACTTTTAACCCTTTAAAAGCCAAAATTAGCAATGATCCCTATTATCGCTTTCGTTCCCTCGATGAGATCGCTATGGCGGCGCAATTGGGCATTAAAATTAATGTCAGTCAAGCGGGTGTGGATGATTGGCTGCGATTGCCAGGGATATCCATCCATCAAGCGCGAATGTTGGTGGAATTGTCGGGTATGGGGGTAGAATTGCTTTGTCTCGAAGATCTAGCGGCTGCTTTGAGTGTTCCTGTGGCTAGATTGAAAGCTTGGGAGCCGATTCTAGAATTTGCCTATTATAGTCGGGAAAGTCAACTCGCACCCCCTAAAATCAATCCTAACACCGCTTCGATCGAGCAGTTAACCACCCTGCCCCTAATCAGCGATAATTTGGCAGCTGCCATTATTAAAAGCAGAGAAGAACAGGGATTATTTAAGAATATTGTGGATTTTAAAGGGCGTTTATCCCTAGACGCTCAGGAAATCTCCCAATTAATGCACTTTTTCCAGTTTTAATCCCAAATCCTCAGAACAGGAGACAGGAGACAGGAGACAGGAGTCAGGAGACAGGAGACAGGAGACAGGAGTCAGGAGTCATACTAAATCTGGTTATTAAAGACTGATTATTTATTCCCCTTTTTGCATGAGTGCATGAGTAGAAAACGGGTTTCTCGGAGAAACCCGTTTTCTGTGCGTTACTCAACGGATTTAGTATCAGGAGATAGGAGAGGAGTCAGAAGATTATTTTTATTTATTCTCCCCACTTCCCACTTCCTGGCAAATCTAAATGTCTTCAGATTCCTCCGCATCACTAGGGGGAACTAGGGCTACCGCAGCGATCGCATCGTCCTCATCGAGTTTTTGTACCCGGATGCCTCCGGCCGATCGCGATTGAGGAGTAATAGCATCGACGGATTGACGGATGATAATACCCCGTTCGGTGATAATCATAAATTCCTCGTGGGGGTTAACAACGTGCAGAGCCGCTAATTTATCGTTCTTTTTGCGGAATTTAATCACTCTGACTCCTAATCCCGCCCGATTTTGCAGACGTAGGAGGGTAACGGGAACCCGTTTTCCTAGTCCTGCCATGGTAATCGCTAACACCCAGGGGCCATTATTAGCCACTTCGGGGTTAATTTCTTCGCTTTCGTCCTCGGTTTCTTCTTCGTTAGATTCAGCGATTTGGGCGACAATTTGACTAGGCAGGATGTCCATACTAATTAATTCGTCACCTGAGCGCAATTTCATCGATTTTACGCCTTTAGTTGCCCTTCCCAAGGAGCGCAATTGTTGACTATCGGCCTTAAAATGAATTGCCATCCCCTGACGAGAACCGATAATGACGCTATCTTCCTCTTTGGCCAAGCGAACCCAACGTAGTTGATCACCGTCTTCGAGAGAAATGGCGATTAAACCGTTCGATCGAATATTACTAAAGGCAGCGAGGGCGGTTTTCTTGATAAATCCCTTTTGTGTGAGCATAATCAGGTAATTATCCTCGCTGAACTCGCTGACTGCCACCACCGAGGTAATTTTCTCCCCTTTGGGAATCTCTAACAGTTGCACGATGGGAACGCCGCGAGCGGTACGGGAACCGGTGGGGATATGATAGGCATTGAGACTATAGACAACCCCGCGATCGGTGAAAAAGAGAACGCTATCGTGATCGCGGCAGGTGATAAAGTGATCGATGCCGTCGTCTTCTTTCATTTTCGCGCCAGCTTTGCCCCTTGTTGCCCGATTTTGGGACTCAAAGGTATTAACGGGCATTCTTTTGATGTAACCCTGTTCGGTGACGAGAATTAAGGCTTGTTCGTTGGCAATCAGGTCAGTTTCGGCGATTTCTCCTTCCCGTTGTTCAATATGAGTGCGACGCGGGGTAGCGTGAATCGTTTTGATCTGTTGCAGTTCTTCCTCGATAATGCTGTCGATCCGTTCTTTTTTGGCTAAAATATCCTGAAGATCGCCGATTTTTGTCAGTAATTCCCCGTGTTCTTGCTGAATTTTCTCCGATTCTAGGGCGGTTAACCGTCGCAGCTGCATTTGTAGGATTGCGTCCGCTTGCACCTCTGAAAGACCAAAATTCTGCACTAATCCCTCTTTTGCACTAGCTGTGTCGGCAGCACTGCGAATCAGGGCAATGACTGCATCGAGACTAGCGAGGGCAATTAGTAAACCCTGAAGGAGATGATCCCTTTCCTCGGCCTTGCGGAGTTCATAACGGGTACGACGGGTGATCACTTCTACCCGAAAATCGAGGAAAACCCGAAGAAACTCCCTTAAAGTCAGTAATCTCGGTTCGTTATCGACTAATGCCAACATATTTGCCCCAAAATTCGACTGGAGGGGCGTTTGTTTATAAAGATTGTTGAGGACGACGCGAGGATAGGCATCTCGTTTCAGTTCGATCACTACCCGGATGCCGTCGCGATCGCTTTCGTCCCGCACATCGGAAATACCGTCTATTTTGCGATCATTGACCAAATCGGCGATTTTTTCGATTAATGCCGCTTTATTGGTTTGATAGGGCAGTTCGGTGATAATAATAGCATCTCGATCGGGTCTTCCCCTTTGTTCGATAGTTTCAATGGTGGCCACTCCCCGCAGGGTAATGGAACCGCGGCCGGTGGTGTAAGCTTCCTGAATGCCGTCTCTACCAAGGATATGCCCCCCGGTGGGAAAGTCTGGCCCCGGGATATAACGCTGTAATTCCGTATCGGTGAGATCGGGGTTATGGATGAGGGCAACGGTTCCATCGATAATCTCGGCCAGGTTGTGGGGGGGGATATTGGTGGCCATACCGACGGCGATGCCCGATGAGCCATTAATTAGCAGTTGCGGGACTCTAGAGGGCAAAACCACGGGTTCCTGTTGGGAACCATCGAAGTTATCGGCAAAATCGACGGTTTCTGACTCGATATCCTGTAGTAGGGCGTTGGTGGCCAGGGTGTGCAGACGACACTCGGTATAACGCATGGCTGCCGGGGGATCGTTATCGATCGATCCGAAGTTACCATGACCGTTAATCAGGGGATCGCGCATGGAGAAATCCTGGGCCATGCGGACGAGAGCATCGTAAACAGCAGTATCCCCGTGGGGATGGTATTTTCCTAATACTTCCCCGACGACTCTAGCGCATTTCCGGAAGGGGCGATCGGGGGTTAATCCTAGTTCGTACATCGCATAAAGAATGCGCCGGTGTACGGGTTTCAGTCCGTCCCTAGCGTCGGGCAAGGCGCGTCCAACGATGACGCTCATGGCGTATTCTAGGTAGGAACGGGACATTTCATTGCTTAAGTCTGTGGGGACGACATGATCCTGGGCGGCGGTCATAGGGGGGTTAACTCCAATAACAAGGCAAAAAAAGCGTTTTTGTGATTAAATTCGCTAAAAGTCGGGTTTTTACCCTTTTGATGTGCAGAATATGCCCATTTGTACGACTATTTTACCATAAAATCCCTCTTTTTTGGGGTTTAGAATAGTGTCAAGTTAGCAGCGATCGCAGGTTTCTTGGCTGGGATGGACAGGTTAATGGTTTGCTATCCTCTTGACAGAGATTGCAGAAAGTCGAGAAGATCTTTAAAAGAAGGACAACAAGTGGCACAAAGTTCTAAATTTAGCTTTTGGGCTAGTTCAAGATTTATGTTGGTACTATAACGGGGTTTTCTATTTTCACCGATTGACAATTTGATCAATTCTTCTTTCGGTTTGATAATTAGGTGAGGGTTTGGGTGAGCTTTTCCCTTGCCTCGTCCCACATATTTAACAACTTCTGGATCAGACCAAAACCAAGCCTCTAATTCTTCTATTGGTATGCAGATATATTTCCTGATACCATTAATATTAGAACAGCTTAATTCTAAGTGATCTCGCAATTGTTTTTCATCGTTAAGAGAGTTATTCTTGGGATTACGATCTAAATCATGAACAATGATAAAAGCATCACATCCTTCCCTTGTCATCACTTTAAGTTTTGCTGACAGTTTTCTCTTTAATGTACTAGAGGATTTAGATGCCCAAGATTTTGTCCTAGTATTTGTCCCCAGCACGCGATGGATAATTTGACGAAACACATCGCAGTCCGTCTCATCTTCGGCAATTATGGCGCTCAAGTTACTACTCATCGAGAATACCACTGTAAATCCAGTCTCCTAAATCTCCTTCTTCACAGAGGTGCTCGACAACTTTTTCAATCTCTCCTTCTTCTAGTTTCCTAACACTTGTCCGTCCCTGGTTACGATAAACTAAGCTAATATTTTCTGGCTTTGTCCAAGCTACTACTTGTGGTGAATGAGTTGATATAATTAAATTTTCATCCCAAGTATAGGATTTAATTTCATTTAATAATTTTGCTAACATTGCGGGATGTATTTGTGTTTCTGGCTCCTCAATTATGGTTGTTGCATTAGGATAGTGAGCAATTATTTCGATAAGAATTGATAAAACTCGCAAGGTGCCATCGGAGAGTAATCCAATATTGACTCCATCTAATAATACTGAAGCGATGTACTCTTCGTCTTTATCTTGGCCTGTCTGTCCAGAATGCTCACTCAAAACGAACTTCTGCACAGTGATTTTCTTGGCAAGTCCTATTCGTTGACAAACATTTTCTAGTTCATCAAAATCATCCGTACCCACCCAACGAAATATTCTCCGAGCTAGAGTATCTGCTAGATCAAATCGACTGGCAGAAATCTTCTTACTTGTCACCTTTAATAAAGAAGGCTGTCGTCTTGATGTGCGACGGATAGGAGCTTTGCCAAGAAGACGAATCCCTTTTAAAATAGCATAAACCCACTGCATTTCTGGAGGTGAATTTAGCGATGAATTTCCAGGTATATTTGACTGTCGCAGCGAGGTAGTATTGCCAAGAATAGCAAATATTGGCTCACCATTATTATTAAAGCTTGTTAGTCCAAATTCGGTTTTCCAGAGAAGTTCTTGATCTCCATCAATATACTGACAAGAATCATTCCAAGAAAAGGAATTTTCCAAGGAATTATCGTTAGTGGTATCATCTATGTCTGTATCTATATCGTCCATAGAAAAGGGGATGATTAGCTCATACCTGTATCCTAAGTGCCGGTTAGTCGGTGTTATAATTTCAACCTGCAAAATTGAGGGGATGCTATCACTGTCAATCATCCGAGAGCCGATCGATCTACCGATAGCACAGGATGAGATGGCTTCAAATCCTTCTAGGATAGCGGATTTCCCCGCACCGTTTCTCCCCACTAATACCCCAACTTGGTTAACTAGGGATAGGGAAACTGGACCACCTAGCACACCCCAACCATCGAGGGTAAAAGATAATAGTCTAGGCTGGTTCATATTAAAACAATTCTAGTTTTTGGGATCATACAGGGCTTTATTAGTTAATTATATGCAATCTATCTGATCTTCCCTCAGTTTTCTGGGCTGGCGGCTGGCGATCGTCGATGAAGACCACTTTTAGCAGTTTTTCCCTCGATAATTAGGGTCTGCTGAAAAAGTTTATTGGTGGGGTTAGGAGTCAGGAGTCAGGAGCCAGGAGTCAGAAGTCGGGAGGGGAAGTCAGAATAACAGAATGACCTCGCACGTCTGGAAGCGGAACCCTTCGAGATCGAAGAGCGAAAGTGCAAGGGTTTGAGTCCCTCGGATCGATTTCTCAACGTTTGTTTCTGGCACTTTTTTGGCTAAAAAAGTGCCAAAACCGTTTTCTAGTAAGGCTTTCAGTAATTTTCAGCAAGCCCTAATTAGGGCTTGCTGAATAAATCTAAAAACCTTGTTGGATAATAAGCTTAGACGCACTTAAGTTACATATCTTGATAATTCAAAAAACTCTCAACCGCTTATTCCTCCTGCCTTCTGCCTCCGTTCGGCGGTTCGGCTGAACGTTCAACAAAAGCTCACGCCGAAGTCTCGAGGAGAGGCACTCATGCAAGGGGCACTCATGCAAAAGGTGGAATAAATAATCAGTTTTTAATACCCGGATTTGGTATTACTTATGTATGGGAAAAGTTCAGGAATAGTGATAGAAGCAAGAATTAAGCAGATTGCACCGTCCGGCAATCTGCTTTTCATTAATAGTCCTAGCTTTTAGAGTTTGGATCCACCTAATCTCAAAGCCTAGTGCTATACCACCTTGACAGTGTATTCTACGGTTAGAATACTAGATCTGCGGAGTAGTAGTTATTGAAGTAGGAGTCACTATTACTATAGGAGTAGTTGTAGGCATAGCCATACTCTGACCCTAGACCATAATAACCGACCCCAGAAGACACATAGGCGTAGTCGTAACTGGGTGAATCGACTCCATCATAGTCCCCACCACCGTCATAGTAGCTGTTGACATAGATGTTGGTGT
>NZ_JADBSZ010000104.1:0-16031 GCF_020246425.1 Microcystis sp. M079S1 | reverse complement strand
TAATTCTTGGGCTGCCCATTTCTCCATTTTTTTGCTTACCTCCACCTTGATTCCTTCTTTCAAAACTATACCTATCAATCGTTTCCCCTTTTTTTAAGTTTCTTCTCTTTTTGTTAAGAAAGATCTGACTAATGGATAGCTGCTGCTCCAGGAGAGTCCTTCCACAGGGTCAATACCACTGGCTGCTTGACACCCCCCCCCTGAACAGTTACAGTTGTTAGACAGTGGAAGAGGCTTCTAGTTCCTGTGGACGGGCAAGATGCCCATCCCAAGTTTCATATTTAATTACAACCAGCTACTTACACTTAATATTTGATGTTTAATTAGGTTATTTTTCATGAATTTACTACAAAGTTTCTGGCGCAGATTTGAAAATCAAACCATTGTGATAATTAGTGTAATTCTTGCCTTTTTACTACGGCTGAGTCGCTGGCAAAACTCAACCTCGGATATGAAATATTACAGTAAGTGGTATGATTTTATCGTCCAGAACGGAGGATTTAGTGCTTTTAAATATGATTTTGCTAACTACAATCCTCCTTACTTGTATTTAATGGTTATTGCTTCTTATATTTATTCTAGTTTGCCTAAAATTCTTGCTATCAAGCTGATTACAATCCCTTTTGATTTTCTCTGTGCTTTTTTTGTTTATAAGCTAGTTCGCCTCAAATATTCTAGAGGCAAATTACCAATTATTGCTGCTATTATTGTCTTGTTTTCCCCTACAGTTTTTTTGAATAGTTCTTACTGGGGACAGACAGATATGCTTTATACATTTTGGTTAGTTGCCTGTCTCTATTATCTAGCTATTGAGCGAAATATATTAGGATTAATATGTTTTGGTATCGCTGTTTCTTTTAAGCAACAAGCAATGTTTTTTGCGCCTTTTTTAATCATGCTTGGTGTCAAAAAATATATCTCTTGGTCTTCATTATTAATTGTTCCCTTAGTATATTTTATCTCTCTAGTTCCAAGTTGGATGGCAGGCAGATCAATAAACAGTTTATTGTCAATTTATCTCAATCAAGCCGGAACATTTAAATATCTGACATTAAATGCTCCTAATCTATATCTATGGATTTCCAATCAATTTTATTCAAGGGTTGTTCCCCTGGGATCATTGCTGACAGTAACTGTTATTGTGTACCTCGTTTACATAATTTACAAAAGTCACCTTAAAATTACTACACCAGTAATGATTCAACTGGCTCTTATCTCAGTCTTGGTTGTCCCTTATGTACTGCCGAAGATGCACGAAAGATACTTTTTTGCTGCCGATGTTATTTCCATTATTTTTGGTTTTTATTACCCCCGTTATTTTTTCGTGCCAATTATTATTAATCTTGTATCTCTCTTCAGTTATTTTCCTTATCTAATGCGTCAACATGGTGTAGGAGTGGAGATAGTTTCTTTGCCAATCTTGTCTCTCATTTTAGGATTGACAATATTAATTACTCTTTATCATCTACATCAAACTCTTCAGGAAGCTGAACAACAGAAATTACTCTAACAATTTTCCTTTCTGTTATTGCCAGAGGACATAGACCTAGATCGATCGATCTTTGTGTCCTCTGTGTCTCTGTGGTTCCTTCCACTCCCTCGCTAGGAGGAATGTATCTTAGAATACATTTTACCCACCAAACCTGGGAGAGCCCAATTCCTGAGATTGTGGGCTCTTAGTCTAACAAAGCCCATGCACAGCGACCGTCGAAACTGGATCGCTATGATGCAGAAGTTATCTGGCGTGGGTGATGGCCAGCGTTACCAGGAAAAGTGAATAAACATTATAAGCTAAACGGCTTTTACTTCGGATCACCGATATAGACTCCAAAAGGGTTATAGCTGTTGGATCATGCAGGTTAAGCGCCGTTTAGCTTACTAAATTGGGTTACACTTCATCTTTAGGAGAAACGCTCTAATATAGATATTTCGACCAAATTGAGATGCACCCAATTTGGTATCATCTCTGGATGACCAGCTACTGTTCTGGCGTTCCCAAAAACTAGAGACTTCCCACCTCACCATTAAGATAACTGCTATAAGATGGTATTTTGTACCCGTCTTTGTCAGTTGACGGAGACAGGAACAAATCGGGTTAAGCAGTAATTCTGGTCAGGGATTGGCCTTGATAATTTTTGGTAATAATCTGGTGAATAGATTGGAAAAATTGCCGACAACGATTATTAGTTCTCAGGGGCAATTCATGATTTTTTACCAATAAATCAATCTGAAGCTCCGAGCTAGTGGGAGGATGAATAAATAATTCCACTTTCACTAACTGGGGAAAGAGAGCATCGTTAGGAACTTCCGATAAAAGCAAGACATCGGTCCGGCGCTTGATGATTTCAAATTCACCCAAACTTAGGATATCATCGTATAAAAGCCCGGTCTGATGGGGAGAAATTCCGACAAAATAAGAACAGGAATAGCGAGCCATGGCAGGGAAAAGATGATAGATTGGTCACGGTTAATCGGTCAAAATCAGGCCATTGAACTACTACAAAGAGCGCTTGAAATCAATTCGATCGCTCCCGCTTACTTATTCGCCGGCGCTAAGGGGATTGGACGCAATCTGGCCGCAAAATGTTTCTGTCAAGACTTGTTAACTAGAGATCGATCGCCGGAAGCAAGGGAATTAATCCTGAAACGCTTTCTGGGGGGCAATCATCCCGATTTACTCTGGATTGAACCCACTTATCAACACCAAGGCAAACTGCTCACCGCAAAAGAAGCACAGGAAAGCAATCTCAAGCGTAAAGCCCCCCCGCAAATCCGCATCGAACAAATTCGCGAGATTACTAACTTTTTAAGTCGTCCTCCCCTGGAATCGTCCCGCTCTGTGGTAGTGATCGAGCAAGCAGACACCATGACGGAATCAGCAGCAAATGCCCTCTTAAAAACGCTTGAGGAACCGGGAAAAGCCACTTTAATCCTGATTGCTCCCAGTCCTTCCTCTTTACTACCCACTCTCGTTTCTCGCTGTCAACATATCCCTTTTCAGCGTCTTTCGGAAGAAAATCTCGCTCAAGTCCTCCGCTCTAACGGACACGCTCGCGTTCTCAATTATCCAGCAATTCTCGGTTTAGCCCAAGGTAGCCCCGGAGAAGCGATCGCCGCTTTAGAGTTTCTCGACAGTCTCCCCCAAGATTTACCGCGATCTTTGAGCAAATTTCCCCTAAAACTTTCCCAAGCACTGGAATTAGCCAAAATTATCGCTCAAACTCTTGACACGGAAACCCAATTATGGTATGTAAGTTATCTTCAGTATGAGGATTGGCAACGACGACGAGAGCGATCGATTTTAGAAATCTTGGAAAAAACCCGCCGGCAGCTGTTAGCCTACGTTCAACCCCGTTTAGTCTGGGAATGCACTTTCTTGGCATTAGCCAAGCTATCCACCGCCCAAAAGTCTTAAAATTGTTATATTTATCGATCGAGTGGGGAGAAAGACCATGAAAATCAAATCCTTAGTTTTGCTGATTCTGTTAACTTTGACTACGGTTTTAGGTGCTTGTCAGGGAGGAAAAGAAGCCGAAGAACCGAAAAACGTCCCTACCACGGTGGAATCCCCGCAAAAAGACGAAGATAGCGATAAAGACGGGGAAAAGCAGCAAAAAGACGGCAATAATCAACGGGATAAAAAAGACGATGACGATGATGATGACGACTAATTGTAAAAATCAAAAAATTATTGTTAGGGTTAGGAGTCAGTAGCCAGTAGTCAGTAGTCAGGAGAATTAAGAATGAGAATAATAATCAATTAAATTGTCTATTTACAGATTTTAGGCAATTTAATCCTTATTTTTGCAGCTTTTGAACCCTTAATTGGGATAAAAAAATCGGGTGAGCTTTAACCCACCCGAGCGCCTATGAATTGAAATCAACCTATAACTGTGGTACAAACTGTTCTTTTTCGGGAACGTAGGCGTATTCAGCCACAATCTGCCGGAATTCTCCCCCATCGATTGTTTCTTTTTCGATCAGCAGGTCTACCACTCGATCGATCACTTCGCGATGATCGCGAATAATTTGCCGAGAAATTTCATGGCAGTGTTCCACGATTGATCGCACCTGATCATCGATGCGAGTAGCGACCTTCTCAGAATACTCGGAACGAGTCATCAAACCGCCACCGAGGAACACTTCACCCCCCTGACTTTCTAGGGACAAAGGACCCAAATCGCTCATCCCGAAACGAGTCACCATCTGACGGGCCATATCAGAGACTTGCTGTAAATCGCCACCGGCACCGGTAGTCACCTCATCATAGCCGAAGATTTCTTCCTCGGCCGCCCGACCACCCAAAGCACCGGAAATCCGGGCCATTAACTGCGCTTTCGTGGTTAAACCCTGTTCTTCGTTGGGAGTGAACCAAGTTAAACCCTGGGCCTGTCCCCGGGGAATCAGAGTCACTTTCTGGACGGGATCGTGATCTTTTAAGAGCGTACCCACGATCGCATGGCCCACTTCATGGTAAGCGATTAGGCGCTTGCTCTTGCTATCGACTAAAGGAGTGCCTTCCATACCCGCGATAACGCGATCTACCGCGTCATCTATCTCTAGGAGGGTAATGGCTTCTTTGCGACGACGAGCGGTTAAAATTGCCGCTTCGTTCAGTAAATTAGCTAAATCTGCTCCACTGAACCCCGGAGTGCGACGGGCGATCGCTTCGATGGAAACGTCGTTAGCCAGCTTTTTATTGCGGGCGTGAACGTCTAAAATCTCTAAACGACCTTTAAAATCGGGCGCATCCACGGTTATTTGCCGATCAAAACGGCCCGGACGCATGAGAGCGGAATCGAGAACATCGGGGCGGTTAGTGGCGGCAATGATGATAATTCCCGTATTCCCCTCGAAACCGTCCATTTCTGTCAATAATTGGTTCAGGGTTTGTTCCCGTTCATCGTTACCACCACCGATACCGGCACCCCGTTGACGACCTACCGCGTCAATTTCATCGATAAAGATCAAACAGGGAGCATTTTCCTTGGCTTTTTTGAACAAATCGCGCACGCGAGAAGCACCGACACCGACAAACATTTCCACAAATTCCGAACCGGAAATGCTGAAGAAAGGTACACCCGCTTCACCGGCGATCGCTTTAGCCAACAGGGTTTTACCCGTACCCGGAGGACCAACTAACAGGACTCCTTTGGGGATTTTGGCCCCGACGGCGGTAAATTTCTCCGGTTGTTTGAGGAAAGTGACAACTTCCTGTAATTCTTCCTTCGCTTCGTCAATTCCTGCCACATCATCAAAGGTGATGCCGGTTTTTGCTTCCATCTGGAAACGGGCTTTTGATTTACCAAAACTCATCGCTTGACCCGGACCGCCTGGGATATTATTAGAACGGCGGAACAGGAAAAAGAGAGCGGCAATCAGCAAAAAGGGGAAAAGTAGATTACCGAGGAATCCCCACCAAGCGCCGTCATTCCGCATCGGGTGAGCATCGAAACTAATTTTAGAATCGCGTAAACGGGCGATCAAATCCGGGGAATTGGCCGGTAAATCGACCCGTAGGCGTTGTACTCGGTTTTCTAGTTCCGGATCTAGGGCCTGTACGATCGCGGTTCTGCCCCCTTCGTAGAGATCGACGCTGACAACCCTACCACTGTCTAGGTATTCTAGAAAGCGTCCGTAGGTCATGCGGGTAGTGGCGGTGTTATTGCCGATATTACTGGTGGCCGTGGCAAAAGTGCCTTGCCAGAGGAAAAAACCGACCACAAGGGCGGGCAATGTCCACAGTAAAATCGTTTTCCAGGATAGTTTCATGTTTGTTTAGTGGTTCTAGGATAAAGATTTTTGCCTAACTCATTTAGCTGTTTTTGTCAAGGATTTTAGGTTATTTTTTCGAGATTAATCCCCGCAGCCAATTAAATCTTAACTAAATGTAACGTAATTCTCATAATTCTGACAAGAATGGTGACGAGAGATTTTTTTAGTTCATTTGTTCTAGCAAGAGTCTCATGGTTTCTGGGATAAGCTGGATTAGAGAAGGACTATCTCGATGGTCAAGATTTAACAGTAGAAGTTTTTACTATTCTTTACTCTAGAGCGTGTAAACTACACAGTGTATAAGCTGTTCGCAATTTAAATCGTGGGTGAACGGTGTTGAAACCCTTGCCTTTCCTCGATCTGCTCGGAAATTTAGAGGCTGAACAGCTTATCAAAAGCCACTGATTATCTGAGAGATTTATGACTCCAGAACATTTTTTGCAACTTTTACAACATCAAACTTCTTCCTTTGCTCAAACTGTGTCAACTAATGAAGGTGAATGGATTATTAAGGGTTTTATCGATATACATAAAAAAGTATATACTATATCTATTGATACGAAAATCATCTCCAAAATCCTAGAATTGCTTCTTTTTCCCATATTTGATAATTTTGCTAGATGTAACCAATTAAAGATAGAGTTAGTATCTCAACAAAATTTTTACCCTGATTTGACCTTTATTCACGAGCCAACAGGAGCTAAGTTTGCTGTGGATAGAGATTACTGTTGATGAGGAGAGTGTTTAGTGAAGTTAACGCCACTTGTGCCACCGATTAAGTGTCAAGGAATTAAAACTAAATTTGTGAAAGATGTTAAAAATATTGTGTCTGATCTGAGCTTTGGGCGTTGGATAGAACCCTTTTCTGGATCGGGAGTGGTGGCTTTTAATATTAATCCCAAAAAGGCTTTACTTGCGGACACAAATACTCATATTATCCAGTTTTATAATAATCTAAAAAATCAAGTTATTACCAGTAAAACTGTTAAGCTTTTTTTGCAAGAAAATGGTCAAGTTCTTAAGGATCAGGGAGAAAGTTATTATTATCAAGTACGAGAAAGATTTAATCAATCTCCTAATTCTCTAGATTTTTTATTTCTGAATCGCTCCTGTTTTAATGGCGTGATGAGATTCAATCGTAAGGGACAGTTTAACGTCCCTTACTGTCATAAATCAGAACGCTTTTCTCAAGCATATATTACCAAAATAGTCAATCAAGTTATTGCCCTAGAAAATATTCTTATTAAAACTGATTATAATTTTCAAGTTGCTGACTTTCGAGAGACTTTATCTGATTGGCAAAAAACAGACTTGATCTATCTCGATCCTCCTTATTTAGGGAGACACGTCGATTATTTTAACTCTTGGTCTGAAGAGGATGAAGATTGTTTGGTGACTATTTTAAAGGATATTTCTTGTCGGTTTATTTTGTCCACTTGGCACAGTAATCAGTTTAGAAGCAATCCTTTAATTAAAAAAAATTGGAGTGCTGATAAGTTTTATATCTATACTAAACAGCATTTTTATCATGTGGGTTCCACAGAAAAATTGCGTCATCCGATCACCGAAGCGATCATTACTAACTTTAACATTCCCTTGTTGCCAGAGCGAGGAACTGATTTGCAACAACTGTCATTAAGCTGTTCGTAATTTAAATTGCTTGTTGAGACGAGGCAAGAGGCAAGAGGCAAGAGGCAACAGTAAAGGGATTGGGGGAGATTCGGCTAATCTTAAGAATAAGCGCTTTAAATGCGTCTTAGATTATCCCCATCGACAGCAGAAAATGAGGGAGTGAGAACAGTCTAGAAGATGCCTAGTTGCTAATTCTCACTCCTTACTATTTATCCTTGGCTTTGGCGTAGATGGTCATTAATTTGGCGTTTGCGCTTTTCTTCGGGGGCAGTGCTAGTAATTTCGCCAAAATCTTCACTACTCATGGAAAGATGGGACATTATCTTTCTTTTGCGCTCTTTAGCAGTTAATTCTGGTGAAGGAGTCACTGGCGGCGGCGCTGCCACGGGTTCCGCTGCCACCGGGGGAGTTTCCACAATTGGCAGCGGTTTTTTAGGAATATAGTCAGCACCACTCGTACTTCTGGAGAGATGATCGAGAATGCGACGTTTGCGATCGTCAGTAGCCATAACAATCTTTGCCAATCTAGTTTAAAGTTTTGTAACTATCACCTATTGTCAAACATCCCTATCCCCTTGAGAAGTCAAGGGAGATTTTATTTTGAGGGATTGAAGACATATAAAACCTGCGATCGCATCTATCTGGTCGTGGAACTGGAGGTCTTCTCGCCCAAGGTGATAAGATAAAAAACTAAGTCTTGGAAAATATGACAAAGGATTTATCTATCATGACACCCTCTTTAGCTAACTTTCTCTGGAGCCTTGTTTTAGGTGCGGCTATCGTCCTGATCCCTGCTACTATCGGTTTGATTTTCATCAGTCAATACGACAAGATCAAACGGACTTAATTTAAAATCCTAAAATGCCTAGACCGATTCCGTCTGGGCATTTTAGCTAATTTTGGAACTGGCAAGAGCGATCGCACCGACTACCCGATATCCCTCTGTTTGTAAAACCTGCACAGCCTCCTCAATCGTGGTTCCCGTGGTATAAATATCATCAATTAAGAGAATCGGCACTGATTTCGGTAAATTTTTCCCCAGTTGAAAAGCCGCTTGCATCGTCTTTTTTCTCTCCTCGGCTGCCAGACTAAATAAAGCTGCCGTGTTCTTAATCCGAATTAATCCGCGACTAGCCAGAGGATAACCGGTTAAACGACAAAAACCCTCGCCAATAACTTCTGCTTGATTAAAACCCCTTTCCTTTAATCTTTCTGGGTGGAGAGGGATAGGAATCACCGTCAAGCGTTTATCGGTGAGGGGAGGACGAAGGAGCCAAGTTTCCCCCATACAACTGCCTAGCAAAGAGCCGAGAGCGGGATGGCGATCATATTTCATTTTAGCGATCGCCTGTTTTAATTTACCTTCATAGCGTCCCCAGATAAACAGGGGAATAGAACCACGCCAGAGAAAAAGCGGGTTATTCTGACGATAGGACTGTAATTGTCGCCCACAATCACGGCAAAGCTCTCGCTCGCTCTGCCGTTGACAAAGAGGACAGGGAGACTTAAGAAATAAAGCGAGAAAAGGTTCGAGCATGGGAAGTCAAAGTTTTAGCTATATCCTGATTTCCATCGTCAAAAACGGTCAAATAATGGGGATTACTCCGCTCGATCGAAAGACTGATTCCTTGCGCTCCTTCGGACTCTATATCTTGTAGATAACCCCCCTGATGCTGTTCTGCTTCCTCAAAAGAAGCAAAGGGACCAAAATAGTAAATACAGTGGGGGGAAAGGGAGGTAATTTTCAGCCACCAAGGTGTATTATCGTCAGAAATTTTATTTGTCTCCAAGAAAGATAAAATCATGTTCTGGTAGTGATAGGGTACAGGGATTGCGGGAATCAAGGACAGGTTTTTAGGAACTTTGCCCCCATAATTCCGATTTGCTGGCCAAAAAATCGAGCTTTTGGCCAAAGAGAGTCTTTTTATCGTATTAGATTAACAAGGGGATCGGTCGCAAAATCAAAAGATATTCTAAAAATTCCCCTCAGCCAAGGGGAAGCGGATCGAGATAGGATATTGACGCTCCCATCGCACTAAGCGCTTGGGGATTCCCTGTTCATCCAGTTACCTTATCTACTAAGCTTTCACCTAATAGACAGTGGGTAGTCTGTCCGAGGGCTTGAATTTCTGTCCGCCCGACAGTATTTGCCCGTGCGAGAATGTTTATAGCGGCGTTTTCGTCTCTATCCAAGACACACCCACAAGAACAAATATGTGTTCTTACAGATAATGTTTTCTTGACGATATTGCCACAATCAGAACATTGTTGGCTAGTGTATTGTGGATTTACCGCTACCACAAACTTCCTGTGTATTTTCCCAAAGTAGTCTAGCCAATCGGTGAACATTGACCAACTCGCATCTTGAATAGATTTAGCAAGCTTAGGATTTTTCACCATATTAGATACCTTCAAGTCCTCATAGACTACCAAATCGTTAGATTGGATTAACGCTTTTGCTGTCTTGACGGCAAAATCTTTACGCTGTCTAGAAACTTTTAGATGAAGGCGAGCTACTTTAGATTTCTGTTTTAATCTTTTTTGGCTTCCCTTTTTCTTCTTTGAGAGTTTACGTTGAGCCTTTTTTAGTCTTTTTTCCGACTTACGAAGAAACCGTGGGTTATCAATTTTATCCCCATTAGAGTCGGTTAATAAATGGTTTAAACCTAAATCAATCCCTACTTCTTTTCCTGTATAGTCAAAGGGTTCTACTCTTTCAATGTCTAAGACAAATTGACAATAAAAGCCATCTGCTCGTTTAATAAGCCTGACTCTTTTGATAGTGGATTTATCGAGAATCTCACGGTTAAAAGTGCCGATTAACTTTAATTTTCCTATCCCTGTTTTATCCGTGATGTGGATAAACTTTTTGTCTTCTGTTAGTTTCCAACCAGAAGTTTTGTAATCGACAGACCTTGAAAACTTTTTGAATTTGGGATAGCCTTTTTTCGCCAAACCCTTCTTGCTCCGTCCGCTCGCCGAATTCGATTCGGCGCGGGCGGTGCGCTTTTTACAGTTATCATAAAAACGGGATATAGAGAACCAAGCTCTTTGGGCACTTGCTTGACGAGCCATAGAGTTGAGTTTACCAACAAAAGAGAACTCAGGACTATTAGATAATTCGGTAGTTAGCCTACACAAAGTACCATAGTTAACCTGATCTTCTTTGGTAGAGTCCATCCAAAATCTTAAACATTTATTCCTGATGAACTGTCCCACCCTGATAGCCTCTTGAATGGCTATCTCTTGGTGTGAATTGGTTTTTAACTTAAACTCTATGACTCGCATTGACTCGACCTCTCAATGTGTTATGCTTATAATCTAGCAACTCATCGTACAAGGTGTCAAGGCGATGTCAGCTTTTCATCTCCGAGGTAAAACCGAGGGTTCCTTCAAGCTGACATTTTAGGTAAAAAGTTTTTTTTTAGAAAGCTAAGGGGATCAGATAACTATGAGCCAGATCACAAACACGGATAAGAGTCTTGAGGCGATGAAAAAGTTTGCCGAACAGTACGCTAAAGGTACAAATACTTATTTCTGTAGCGATCTCTCGGTGACAGCCGTAGTAATTGAGGGATTAGCGCGTCATAAGGACGAATTAGGCGCTCCTTTATGTCCCTGTCGTCACTACGAAGACAAAGAAGCGGAGGTAAAAAATACTTTCTGGAATTGTCCCTGTGTACCGATGCGGGAACGGAAAGAATGTCACTGTATGCTATTTATTACCCCCGATAACGAGTTTGCTGGGGAAGAACAGATAATTTCCCTCGACTATATCCAAGAAGTCCGCGAATCGATGAAGGGGCATTAGTTTAGGGTAATGACAGCCAGTGCTTTTGGCCAAGGAATCGACGAATTTAATCGCCAGCAATTCTATGCTTGTCATGATACCCTGGAGGCTTTGTGGATGGAGTCCGCAGAGCCTGAAAAAACCTTTTATCAAGGCATTTTGCAGATTGCTGTCGCTTGTTACCATCTGGAAAATAATAACTGGCGCGGAGCGGTAATCCTTTTGGGAGAAGGGGTTAGACGTTTGCAACACTATCAACCCGATTACGAGGGGATCAACGTGACGCACTTGGTGGGGGAGAGTTTGGATCTATTAAACTTTTTACAGAATCTCGATCCCCAAGCTTTACCGGCAGTGCTAGAAGCGATGAAAAGCAATCAGGAACATCCTCATCCCCACGCCGCTCGATCTATCTGTTCTCTGCCGAAAATCCTCAAAAGTCATCCGCTTCTCTAAACAGCTAGATTAGTTAGTCAATACAATTACCTCTAAGTAGGTGGGTGTTAAAAATTGTCAGCACCCCCCTTATCAAGGGGGGATTAAGGGGGGATCAAAGACAAAATCTATCTTCAATTTAATTGAAACCATTTACTTATAGGTGACATTTCTATGAGAGCAAGATCCGCAAAAATCAGAGGATGGCTAGTTGCCCTCGTTTCTGCTGGCTTAATCATGGGATTGGGCAATTCTCCCCTAGTCAAAGCACAGCAGAATATTGTACCAGGTAATGCCATGACAGTGCGATCGGATATTCAGGAGGCAAACTCAAAAACGGGGGTAATTACTGCTAGGGGTAACGTACAAGTGTTCTATCCCGCTCGCAAAATGCAGGCCACTTCCGCCCAAGCTCAGTATTTTAGCCGCGAACGTCGTTTAGTGATGACGGGTAACGTTTACGTTTTGCAGGAAGGCAACAGTATCCGCGCCGAAACGATGACTTATCTTGTCGATGAGGGCAGATTTATCGCTACTCCCCAAACCAGTCAGCAGGTGGAGTCAATTTATTTAGTCCAAGATAACGAAACTTCCCCCCAACCGGCTGCTTCCCCGACACCCGCACCCATACCTTCCCCTTCCCTCCCCGCTGCCCCAATTATTAACCCGCAGTGATAGTCAGGAGTCAGGAGTCAGGAATCAGGAATCAGGAGATTATTTTTAGTTATTCTTCCCACACCCTACACCCTACACCCCACACCCCACACCCCACACCCTACACCCCACGTCCCCACGTCCCCACGTCCCCACGTCCCCACGTCCCCACACCCAACACCCAAAGCCGATAAAGATGACTTTAGTATTAGAAAATATCCATAAATCCTACGGTAAAAGGCTCGTGGTTAACCGGGTGAGTATTACTGTTGCCCCGGGGGAAATTGTCGGGTTATTGGGACCAAATGGTGCGGGGAAAACCACAACTTTTTATATCGCCACGGGATTAATTAAACCGAATCAAGGGCGCGTTTGGCTCGATCAAAAAGAAATTACCAAATTACCCCTTAATCAAAGGGCGCGTCTGGGTATTGGCTATCTGACGCAGCAGGCCAGTATTTTTCGTTATTTAACTGTATCAGAAAATATTCAGTTAGCCCTAGAACAGTCGGGAGTTCCCTTTTCCCAACGGGCAAATCGTCTCTATGATTTATTAAAAGAATTTCGCCTCGATAAGATTGTTCGCACTAAAGGCGCTTACGTTTCCGGAGGAGAAAGAAGGAGGACGGAATTAGCTCGCGCTTTAGCGGTGGGAGTCAACGGACCCAGATTTTTATTATTAGATGAACCTTTCGCCGGGGTGGATCCGATCGCCGTGTCCGAGATTCAAGCGATGATCGCCGGTTTAAGGGAGCGTCAGATGGGAATTTTAATTACCGATCACAATGTGCGAGAAACTTTGGCTATCACTAATCGGGCTTATATTATGCGCGAAGGGCAGATTTTAGCGGCGGGAAGTGGCGAAGAACTTTATAATAATCCTCTGGTGCGTCAGTATTATTTGGGTGATAATTTTTTCAGATAATTGTTATTAATAAAAATCGCTGCATTATATCATGAAAGTTGGCAATTGGCAAGGAAATTTAAGTAGAATACCCGGATTTAGTATCTTAGACCGCTATATTTTTGTCGAGTTATTATTGCCCTTTCTATTTGGTATGGGTTTATTCACTTCTTTGGGAGTGGCGATCGGGACTTTATTTGATTTAGTGCGACGGATTACTGAATCGGGTTTACCTTTTACTTTGGCCCTAAAAATTCTCTTATTAAAAATGCCAGAGTTTATCGTTTTAGCCTTTCCCATGTCGATACTTTTAGCAGCTTTAATGGCCTACAGTCGTTTAGCCAGTGATAGCGAATTAATTGCTTTGAAAAGTATTGGAATTAGTGTTTATCGCCTAATAATTCCCGCCATTGTGCTAAGTTTAATAGTGACGGGATTGACCTACGTTTTTAATGATTATGTGGCTCCGGCTGCCAGTTATGAAGCTAATGCTACCATGACCAAAGCTCTGCGACCAAATCGCAAATCTTTTATTGAAGATAATATTATTTATCCTGAATACGGCAAAGTGCGGCAACCGGATGGAGGGGAACCCCAAACGGTATTAAGAAGGTTATTTTATGCCGAAAGATTTAACGGTCAAGAGATGCTAGGTTTAACCATTCTCGATCGCACCCAGCCAGAAGTTAATCAAATTATTACCTCAGAATCAGCTTCTTGGAATATTGAAAAAAATATTTGGGATTTTTATAACGGCACAATTTATCTAATTGATCCTAATGGTTCCTATCGTAATATTGTCCGCTTTCAACATCAACAATTAGCCCTACCGCGTACCCCTTTAGATTTAGCTTTTCGAGGCCGAGATGGTTCAGAAATGACCCTAAGACAAGCGCGGGAATACCTAGAAATACTGCAATTAAGCGGCAATCCCACCAAAATTAGAAAATTGCAGGTTCAAATCGAGCAGAAAATATCTTTACCCTTTGTTTGTTTAGTTTTTGGGATGATTGGGGCAGCCTTGGGATTACGTCCCCAAAATTCTAACAAAGCCACCAGTTTCGGTATTTGTATTGTCCTAATTTTCTCCTATTATCTCCTATCTTTTGTCACCAGTTCCTTAGGCATTGGCGGAGTTTTAACCCCCTTGATGGCCGCTTGGTTGCCCAATATTTTAGGATTAACTGCCGGGGGAATTTTGTTACTTCAATCGGCTAAATAATCGAGGGTTAGCGGTGGGAATAAAAATTGATAATCATCAAATTTCCAAAGCTAATTTATATAAACGACTGCGGGACAAATTAGTAACCTGTGCTAATTGTCTGCTGGCTTGCGATCGACTAACCCCTCGTTCTATAATTTGTTGTAATTCCCGTTTTAATTCCTCGTCGGATAATTGGATAGTATCCGCCTGATCGTTGCCCATAACTACGATTGTAAATTCCCCTTTAGGAGTTTTATTCTCTCGATATAAATTAATCGCATCGGCGATAGTTCCTCGCCAAATTTCTTCGTAAAGCTTGGTTAATTCCCGACCTAAAACTATCTTTCTCGTTGGGACGAAAGTTTTGCGGAAATCCTCCAAAGTCTTAAGAAGTTTGTGAGGTGCTTCATAAAAAACCATCGTTCTTGTTTCGGTTTTTAAACTCTCTAAGCGCTCTTGTCTCAGCTTTTCCTTACCCGGAAGAAATCCTTCAAAACAGAATCTTTCCGTGGGTAATCCCGACACCGCTAAAGCAGTAATTACCGCCGTTACTCCGGGGATGGGAACCACTTCGATATTAGCTTCTATACAAGCTTTAATTAACTCATAACCCGGGTCAGAAATCCCCGGCATTCCCGCATCAGTAACCAAAGCGATATCCTGACCTTGGCTGAGAATATTTAATAACTGATCGAGACGGGAAAGGCGATTATGTTCATGGTAACTAATTTGAGGGGTTGAAATATCAAAATGCTGCAATAATTTGCCCGTGTGTCTGGTATCTTCGGCAGCAATGAGAGCGACTTTTTTGAGAGTTGCCAAGGATCGGAAGGTCAGATCGTCTAAATTGCCGATCGGCGTTCCCACCACATATAATTTACCGAGATTATTCATAAATTGGCTAAAAATAGGCTATTTAGTCGTATTTTCAGTGATCAGTAAACAGTAAACAGTAGGCTGATAACCGATCACCGATCACTGATCAGACTGTCCACTAAAAACTCATAAGTAGGGAGGCACAATTATTTGTAGGATAGGTTAGCGGTAGCGTAACATGAGCGGGCGTTGGGTTTCATGCTTCAACCCAACCTACGTTCATCTTATATTTAATTCCACCCACCCACTTATCTGATCACTGATAACTGATAACTGATAACTGATAACTGATAACTGACGACTGAAGACCGATCGCTTTTCTCTGTTCAGGGATCGCCCAAATGGGGTAAAGTAGGTCAAGGTATGATCACCCCTGTTATTGAATTAATCTAGTCTAAGGAGAACGTCTTAGTAATGTTAACCCTAAAAATTGCCGTTTATATCGTTGTTTCCTTCTTTGTCTTACTTTTTATCTTTGGCTTCCTTTCTGGCGATCCTACCCGTAACCCCGGACGCAAAGACTTTGAGTAGAAGACAATTAACAAACTGGTTCTAGGGTAGAGGCACAGGGAACAAGTTATTAAACTTTCCCTGTCTCCCTAGAAATAATGATCATGGTAGTATCATCGGAAATTTTGGGTCTGAAACCCCGCCGTTCTAGGTTGGCTTTACGTTAGAATTAAAAGGCCAGTCTCGAAAACCAAGTGGACGGCGCAGCACCTTGAAAACTCGGCTTAGGGGGTTCCGACCAGAAAAGCTTG
>NZ_JADBSZ010000103.1:0-7395 GCF_020246425.1 Microcystis sp. M079S1 | reverse complement strand
TCAGGTGGTCAATTACCTAATTTTCAGGGAAAAAGTCCCGGAATTTTACCCCCGATCACTCCAATGCTAGGCACTTTTTGAGGTCAAAAAAGCCTAAAAACCTTATCCAACAAGCTTTTTAGATTTATTCAGCAAGCCCTATCTAGGGTTTGCTGAATATCAGTGAAAGCCTTGCCAGAAAAGGGTTCTGGCACTTTTTTAGCCAAAAAAGTGCCAGAAACAAACGTTGAGAAATCGATCCGAGGGACTCAAAACCCTTGCACTTTTATTAGCGAACGCAAAGCGCTCGCTACGCGAGAACGCCAGATAAAATTCAGAAACTAAGCGACGAAATTACCATTTTGCCAACTGTGTGGCTCCTAGATTCCCTCTGGGGACTTATTCAGCAGACCCTAATTACTGATTGGGTGTCACCTGATCGATAACCTTGAGAGTGCCGTCATCATTAACAGTCCAGACATCGTAACTACCGACCACATCGCCATTTTCATCGATATCCACATTGCCACTGGCCCCCTGATAGTTAATATCTTCGCCTTTGCGAATCATTTCCATAGCTTGACAAGCATCGGTTACTTCCGTCCCCGGACCGTTAGCCACCTCACGAATCTTGCTTTGAATCCCTTCACCCGTGTTAGATTTAGCCGCCTCAGCCGCTAACATCAATAAAATCCCCGCATCCCAAGTATGGGGAACAAAAGCGGTGACATCCTTGCCGGTTTTTTCTTTCCAGAGAGTAGTAAAAGCACTTAAAGCTTGACCGTCGGCCCCGGGGACCGTGCCTAGGGCCCCAGCAATAATTGACTTACCATCGGTTCCTTTCCCCACCTGTTTGGTGAAATCTTCCGAATAAACCCCATCGGTGAGGAGGACGGTAACTCCTTTGGTCAATCCCTGTTTATAGGCGGCTTGCAGTAATAAACTGCCCGTTTCAGCGTAAAGGACTGCCGCTACAGCATCCGGTTGATTAGCGAAGGCAGCCGCCGCTTCACTATCGAGAGTGGCAGCTTTCGGGTCATAACGGACGGGATTTTGCTTATTAGTGATCGTGCCGCCTAATTTATCGAAAGCGCTCACGAATTCCCGTTCAAATCCGACTCCGTAATCGTTATTGATCACGACGGTGGCCACATTTTGAAAACCCTTTTTCTTAGCTAGGACCGCTAAAGCTTGAGCTTGGTAGGTGTCCGGGGGAGCCGTCCGCGCCCAAAAACCTTTAAAATCGCCTTTTTTCGCCCTGTCAGTAAATACAGGACTGGTGCTACCCGGAGAGACTAACATAACTTTATTTCTCACCGCCACATCGACGGCTGCTCCTGAGACGCTACTGGCAAAGGAACCGATCACACCGGCTACTTTATCCACCTCCGCTAGTTTCGTCATCGCTGAAGCACCAGCGGCGGGGTCGGTTTGGTCATCTTCTTTCACGAGGGTGACGGGTTTGCCATTGACTCCACCACAGGCATTGATAGTCTCCACCGCTAGGGCAGCTGCTTCGGGCATATTTTGACCAATGGCGGCTAAATCTCCGGTAATGGGCAGTAAAGCCCCTAATTTTAGTCCCTCATCACCGGGGGCAGGGATTTGGGCATTATTACAAGCGGTTAAAAAATTAGCTAAGAGGCTGATGCTCAGGGTTAGGGCTAGGGGCGATCGAATATATCTCTGCATGGCGGTAAGATCAAGGATGAGTCAAGGTTGGAAGACGGAAAAGCCCGGACTGGGAAAATTCTAATCGATGTTAGCATTCTCTTAAAATCAAACAGGTTTCCATCTTAATTAGATATTGATGGAAAAAATGGCTAATTTGTTCGACCTATGCCGTCGGGTGTGGGGTGTGGGAAGTTTTTTCAGTGATCAGTAAACAGTAAACAGTAAACAGTAAACTGAAAACGGTTCTTTTTGTTTGTCTTAGGCAATAAACGGGGCTATAAGGGATAAAACCCTTATATATAAAGACATTGATGCGATCTTTGTTAATTGTTTTCCCTCTCTAACGAACTAATCAATTAAGTCTCTTGCCAGATAAGGATTTAGTCGATTTATGCCCCCCGATCGAACTATAAGCTAAACGGCGCTTAACCTGCATGATCCAACAGCTATAACCCTTTTGGAGTCTATATCGGTGATCCGAAGTAAAAGCCGTTTAGCTTACCAAGTAACGAAGAATCCTGAAAACTCGCATCTGATAACTGATAACTGATAACTGGTAACTGATAACTGAAAACCCCACTTAGGAAGCTTTGGCTAAAACGGTGTTCTGGTTTAAAAACTGAATCGCCGTTTGGTATTGACTATCTTTTTCGGTGCCGATTTCCTGATATGTGATCGGTTCCTGTGCCACCACTTGATCGGGCATAATTCCTAACTTATGAATATCATGGTGGCCGGGAGTTTCATATTTGGCGACGGTAATCGCTAATCCTGCCCCATCGGGTAACTCGAATAAGGACTGAATTAATCCCTTACCGAAAGTCTTTTCTCCCACTAAAACCCCTCGCTGATTGTCCTGTAATGCTCCAGCTAAAATCTCGCTGGCGCTGGCGGTTCCCTGATTGACTAAAACGACTAGAGGCGCGTCAGTTAAAGCATTGCCAGAAGCGGCAAAACTATCGGCAATTCCCTCACGATTAACCGTATAAACGATCGTTCCCTGATTAATCCACATCCGAGCGATTTCTATGCCCGCTTGCAGTAAACCACCGGGGTTATTTCTTAGATCCAAAATATAACCCTTGGCTCCTTGTTTTTGTTGGTTCGTCACCGCTTCCGAGACTTCTTTGGCAGCGTTAGCACTAAATTGATTTAAGCGCACATAACCGATCGGCAAGGAACTAGAATTTTTATCCAAAACCGCTACTACTGGACTTAAAGAAATGCGTTGACGGGTTAAAGATAGGGTTTTTGTTTGACTTTTTTGATCGGGAAGAATGACTAAGGAAACTTCTGTTCCGGGGGTGCCGCGCATTTTGGCCGCCGCCGCGTCGAGGGTTAAAGTAGTGGTATCGATGCCATCAATAAACAAAATGCGATCGTGGCTAGTCAAACCAGCGGCCTCAGCAGGAGAACCGGCAAGGGGGGCAACTACTTCTAAGTAACCATTGTCGGGATTGATATTAATTTGCAGTCCTACCCCCGATAATTCCCCCGTGGTGCTAATTTGTAGGTTATGGTATTGATCCGGTCGCAGGAGACGGGTAAAAGGTTCATCGAGAGTAGCTAACATCTGTTCGATCGCATTGTAGGCCGCCGTCCGATCGTTGAGGGGTTTTTTGATGAATTGTTCCCGCACCTGCCACCAGTTTTGATGATTAAAGGTGTCATCATAATAGGATTGGTTGACTAATCGCCAGGATTGGAGTAGTAATTTTTGTTCTTCGCTAAAGGCGGCTGCTGTGGGTGTCCATGCCATCCAAGTCAGACAAAACCAAAATCCCACCAATAATCCCGCCCACAACGATTTTTTTCTCATCTTGCTTCTCTTATAAATCAAGTGCTGATCTGCTGATTATTTTCAGTATAGTCTTTTCTCTGAAATCGATTCTTATCTGGTAACTCTTTCCCTTCAAGGGATTCCCATAAAAAAGAGGGTAGTTATGGTTAACTACCCCAAAAAATTCTACTAGATCGGTGCCATTAAGCGATCGCTTAATTGTTCAGCTACTAGACAGCCACAACTTTTTTGCTGACTTGGGTTAATTGCCCTTTAGCATATTTGGCTGCGTAGTCATCGAGGGACATTTGTTTGATTTTGCTGGCGTTACCGGCGGTACCAAATTGTTGATAGCGATCGGCACAAACTTTCTGCATATAGGTGATCGAGGGTTTCAGGAAGAAACGGGGATCAAACTCTTTTGGGTTGCTGAATAGTGCTTCACGAACTGCGGCGGTAATTGCTAAACGGCAGTCGGTGTCGATATTGATTTTACGCACACCACTCTTGATGCCTTTTTGGATTTCTTCCACGGGAACACCGTAGGTTTCGGGGATAGCGCCACCGAATTGGTTGATTAATTCGAGGAGATCTTCGGGGACAGAGGAAGAACCGTGCATGACCAAGTGGGTATTGGGTAAACGGCTGTGAATTTCTTCAATGCGGCTAATAGCGAGGATTTCGCCGGTGGGTTTGCGGGTAAATTTGTAAGCGCCGTGGCTAGTACCAATGGCTACTGCTAAAGCATCTACTTGGGTTCTTTCGACGAAATCTACTGCTTCATCGGGATCGGTTAACAGCATCGAGTGATCTAATTCTCCCTCAAAACCGTGGCCATCTTCCGCTTCTCCTTTACCGGTTTCTAAGGAACCTAAACAACCGAGTTCCCCTTCCACACTAGCACCGATCGAGTGAGCAACTTTTACTACTTCAGCAGTAACGTTAACGTTGTACTCGTAGGTGGCGGGAGTTTTGGCATCCGCTTCTAAGGAACCATCCATCATGACACTGGTGAAACCGTTACGGATCGCCGAGTAGCAGGTGGCGGGTTCATTACCGTGATCTTGGTGCATCACGATGGGGATATGAGGATAGGTTTCCACCGCGGCGGTGATCAAGTGACGCAGGAAGTTTTCCCCTGCATATTTGCGCGCACCGCGAGAAGCTTGTAGGATAACGGGGCTGTCGGTGGCTGCCGCCGCTTGCATGATCGCTTGGATCTGCTCCATATTATTTACGTTAAAAGCGGGGATGCCATATCCGTTCTCAGCCGCGTGATCCAACAATAACCGCATGGGGACGAGTGCCATATCCTTTACTCCTTAATCTATTTCTTGTTTTTTGTCTCTTTAAATTCAAGAAAGTTAATTCTCTTACCTGTTAATCTTAAGATAGTTTTTACACTTTGACGATCCCCAAAAAAAATTTTTCCCAGTTTCGTCCTAAGATGACCACAATCTCCGTCGCAGCGGCCCGTTAAGTAGTTCGTGTGTATCAAATAACAGCCGGGGAATCGGCAATTTTTCCGGGCAGCGAGGTAAACAATCACCGCATTCAGTACAATTATTCGCTTTGCGTCCGGGGAACCAATGACCGGCATTTTCCAGCATTCGATAGCGATACTGGCCAAAATCGGTCATTTCGTAAGCTACTGCCAGATTTCGCAGTCTCAACACTTCGGGGATATTAATATTTTCGGGACAGGGTAAACATTGATAACATTGGCTACATAAATCTGTAGCCAATTTATCGGTTAAATGTGCCTCTAAACGCTTAAAAACGGCAATTTCTGCCGCATCTAGGGGCTGATCTCCTTCGCATACGTTAATAATTGTCTCTAATTCCTCTGGTATCGCTGCCCCGACGCTGAGGGTAGTAATGCGCGTATCGCTCAATAAAAAGCGATAATTTAGCTCTAAGGGTGAAAAAGGAGCGCATAATTCCTCTAGCTTCTTGGGAGGTCTGTGGAGACCCCCTCCCTTATCAGCAGGGGAAATAATAAACACACCCATGTCCTTTGCTTGGGCTAAAGCGATCGCCGGTTGCTGTCTTTGCCAAAAAAAATAGTAATGGATATTGACAAAAGCGAAGAAATCTGTATTGATCGTCTCCAGAATAATTTCTAGGGGTGCATGGGTAGAAAAGCCAATATGACCGATTTTTCCAGCTTCTTGGGCCAGAAAAACGGCTTTCATGCAGCCTTGCGGGTCTTTAATCCAGTTTAAATGCTCGCGGGTGTTAATACCGTGAATTGCTAGACAATCGAGGTAATTTAATTGTAATCGTTCTAGGGATTCGGCGATCGCTTTTTCCATAGTTTGGCGATCGGGAGTGGGGACTAATTTCGTAGTCAGATAAACCCGCTCCCGCACCCCTTGACGCTGCAGGTAGCGACCGAGAAAAACTTCGCTATTACCGTAACCTCTGGCCGTTTCTAGGTGATTAATCCCCAATTCTAGGGCGCGATCAACTGTTGCGGTAAACACCGACTCTGAGGACAAACAGCGCATTGTCCCCAGGGAAAACAGCGAAAATTGCCAATTAGTACGGCCAAATCGTCGATAACGCATTGATTCAGTTATCAGTTACCAGTTATCAGTTATCAGTTACCAGTTATCAGTTATCAGTTATCAGTTACCAGTTATCAGTTATCAGTTATCAGTTATCAGGGCTCTTCTCGACTTTGTGTGATAATTTTTGCTTATGAAATCGTGAAATGTTTACTGGGAAAGACTTTTAGGACTATTTTGTTAAATAAACTATCAGTATAGACCTCATTTCCACACAGAAACCAGAAGAGCCTTATCAGTTATCAGTTATCAGTAGAGTTCTTGCATAATTAATTTTTGAGAGTTCAAAAATGAGAAAAATAGGCATAAAATTGCATAAAATCCCTAAATAGAGCATTTAATTGATTAATGCTCATTCTTAATTCTCCTGACTACTGACTACTGGCTCCTGACTTGAAAGAGGGTGTGGGGTGATGGGGAAGTGGGGAAGTGGGGAAGTGGGGAAGTGGGGAAGTGGGGAAGTGGGGAAGTGGGGAAGTGGGGTGATGGGGAAGTGGGGGAGTGGGGAAGTGGGGGAGTGGGGAAGTGGGGAAGTGGGGAAGTGGGGAAGTGGGGAAGTGGAGCATTTGGCTGAAATTTCCCTAAACCCCTAAACCCCTAAACCCCTATCTCCCTCCTATCTCCTGAATTTTCACTGATCACTAAAATCACCGCGACGTTGGATCAGGTCTGAGGGGCTAAGATTGGAGACGAAATTGCGAAAAGCTTGACGTTCCTCTTCATCCGCGTCACGATCGACGGGAATAGAAGCGGAAGCGATCACTTCTTCCATTACCCAGACGGGACTGTTGGTACGCAGGGCAATAGCGATCGCATCACTGGGACGACAATCGATTTCTTTTTTGACTTCGCCGCGCTGGAGACAGAGAACAGCATAAAAGGTATTATCTTGGAGAGAATGGATGATAATCTTTTCTAAATCCATATCCCAAACTTTAAAAATATTAGCGATCAAATCGTGGGTGAGGGGACGAGGGGGTTTTTGTTGTTCGAGGACGGTGATAATGGCCTTAGCCTGATCTTGTCCGATGTAGATAGGTAGGGCGCGACGCTCGGAACCATCCTTCAGCAGTACAATGGGACTGCGAGTGATAGCGTCTAGGGCAATTCCAGCGACTTTCATTTCGATCATGACTATGGCTTCTCCAAGATAGAGATTCAGCTAGGGAAGGAGTGGGAAAGCAACCTGAGTAATATAGTGCTTAGTTACACTCACAGTATGCCCTAAGATGGCAGAGATTAGCCTCATCTTTATTGACATCCTCGCCGCCCTAAAAGTGCGGCGATTCCTAAACCTCACGATTTAAGTTTCTGCTTCCACCACCGTCGCATACCACAGTTAAAAAACCATGTACTGTCTTACACAGAGTCCACAGACTTTCGCCCCATTTC
>NZ_JADBSZ010000102.1:0-7955 GCF_020246425.1 Microcystis sp. M079S1 | reverse complement strand
TTTTTTGACCTCAAAAAGTGCCTAGCATTGGAGTGATCGGGGGTAAAATTCCGGGACTTTTTCCCTGAAAATTAGGTAATTGACCACCTGAAAATGAGTAAAACCCCACACCCCACACCCCACACCCCACACCCTGCCACCGGGAAAAACTTTTTCAGCAGACCCTACTTAAGGTAATCTATTTTATTCTCCGTTCTCTGTCACCTAAAAATAACTACCATGTCCGATTCTCCTGAATCTATCCGCAATACTAGCGTCAGCGATCAAGCGACTAATAATGATGCTCTCGGATTTGAGCCTTATGTAATAGCGATCGCTGAATTTTTGTTGCATGAGCAGACACAACCACCCCTAACTTTATCGGTTGAGGGAGAGTGGGGTAGTGGCAAGTCTTCTTTTATGAAAATGTTGGAGGAATATTTACGAGAAAAGGGAGGTCGGACGGTTTGGTTTAGTGCTTGGCGACACGATAAGGCGGAGTCGGTATGGGCGGCTTTTGCACTGTCTTTTATTAAGCAGATTTCTACGCCCAAAAATTGGCGAGATTTGCCTCGAATTATCCTAGGACACTTTAAATTACAATTATGGCGTTTTAACCTAGAAAAAGGCTTATTTGAATTAATTAAAGCTTTACCAGTAATAATTTTTGTGATTTGTGCCTCAATTGCCATTCCCTTTATTTTAATCGTTTATGGCGTTGAAGGAATTAACGAATTAATCAGAGCAACAACCTCTCAAGATGTTTTTTGGAGCAAAATTAATTCAGTTTTTAAATTATTATTTACTGCGGTCGGTGTCACCTTATCAGGAGCGGGGATTTTCGCCGGTATTAAGAGTTTATTGAGAAATTTTCAAAGATTACTCCAAAACCCCAAAAACAACCTAATTAAATATATAGAAGCCCCAGATTATAAAAAACAATCAACATTTGTAGAAGAATTTCATGAAGATTTTGCTAAAATTGTCGATGCCTATGTTGGCAATGATCGAGTATATGTATTTATTGACGATTTAGATCGTTGTGAACATCCAAAATCAGCGGACTTGATGCAAGCGATTAACTTGATGATTGCAGATGATCCTTCAGTGGTGTTTATTTTAGGAATGGACAGAGAAAAAGTAGCCGCTAGTTTAGCGGTAAAATACGAAAACATTCTCAAGTATTTACCGTCGGAAACCACAGAAATTGATCCTGATATTTTGGCGAGACGTAGTGCTAATAAAGGGTTAGCTTATGGTTATACCTTTATTGAAAAGTTTGTCCAGCTTCCCTTTTTAGTTCCCCAACCATCCCAGTCAGATTTTGAGAGTTTTTTGACTCAGCTTGCTACTTCAACTCCTCCCAATTTACCGCCAGCTAAACCTCGTTTTACATTTTTTCAGTCATTCTGGGGTAAGTTTAAGTTAGCTTTACCCCAGAGAAATAATTCGCAAAAGCATCTCACTTCCGCAACAAGTAATCAGACAAGTGATTTAAAAAACTTGTCTCTAGATAATCCTTCGATAGAATCCGAACAAACCGAAAAAGAGAAAGCACGAGCAGCCGTAATTAAGCGATTAGAAGCGATTCAAGTCAACAATTTTGATAAAGATTCCCCAACAGTGCGGAATGTCATTATGATGGTGGCTCCTGCATTGGATTACAATCCGCGACGAATTAAACACTTTATCAATGTCTTTCGTCTCAAGGTTTATATCTCTAATGAAACTGGTTTATTTTTTGAGAAGCGAGATGAGAATGATAATTTGTTAGATCCTTCTTTGACTTTTGAACAGTTAGGTAAATTTACTGCGATTAGTTTAAAATGGCCATTGTTATTGTCAGATTTAGAAAATGATAAGAAAATTTTAGCAAAATTAGAAGAATTTGCACTAGATGAAGAAAAAACCCAAGAATATGAAGAGTCGATTCGCTATTGGGGTAGTCATACTAAGCTTAAAGCTTTAATGGCTTACGGTCATGAAAAATCGGCAGCTAACTCTAAATTTAGCTTGGCAGAGATAAATGTTGATAAATTATTACAAGTATCACCTAGGGTAATTCGGTCAGCTAATGAGCTTATTCAACGAAAACAAATTTCCAAAAATATCACCTCATTACCTTCAGACTTTAACCTAGAAATGGTGGATAAGCTAAACGGCGCTTAACCTGCATGATCCAACAGCTATAACCCTTTTGGAGTCTATATCGGTGATCCGAAGTAAAAGCCGTTTAGCTTATACCCGCCGGTAAATTTAACATGGGTTCTAATGAGTATGAAGATGAAAAACCGATACATCAAGTAATTGTGCCAGCATTTCAGATAGGCAAATATCCCGTCACCCAAGCACAGTATCAAGCGGTGATGGGAAATAATCCTTCCAGGTTTTCAGGAAATCCCCAGAACCCGGTAGAATCTGTTACTTGGTTTAATGCTCAAGCTTTTTGTGAAAAACTGAGCCAGTTAACTGGAAAAAACTACCGTTTGCCTACAGAAACAGAATGGGAATATGCCTGTCGCGCCGGTACTGAAACCCTATTTAGTTTTGGCGATGATAGAGATAAACTAGGAGATTATGCCTGGTTTGATGGTAATTCAAATAATACGACCCATCCTGTTGGGGAAAAGCGACCTAATCCCTGGAAAATCTATGATATGCACGGCAATGTTTGGGAATGGTGTGCTGATCAACATCATGAAAATTATGTTAACAAACCAGACAATATTCAGGAAAATGGCAGCATCGCATGGTTAGATAGTCGCATAACTAATAAGTCATCAATAATGCGGCGTGGCGGTTCATGGTACCGCGATCCTTTGGCCTGTAGTTCAGCGTATCGAGGCAGGAGCGTTGCCGACATTTGCAACCACGATATCGGGTTTCGGGTTGTGTGCGATCTCCCCCAATCAGTTAACAGTTAACTTTTATCAGTCCAGTAGGGTGCGTTAGACGGGGGCAATCTTGGCTGTGATTTAAATCTAACAATCCGTCGTAACGCACCATTCACGAGAGATATTATAGGATATCTTGTAGGTTGGTTTGACGCAAGGAAACCCAACTGTAAAATATGACATTTCTTAGCTTGATGACTAACAATAAAATGAGATACTTTGAACAAGAAGATATTCTGTATTTCACTATTTCTGATGAACCGGAAGCTAACAGCATAGAAATCGGGTGCATCTTATATTTGTGACTTTCTCTCACATATAGGTGAGCAGCAGAAGTTATTCAAAGAGGGCGAAGGCAATTCGCCCCTACAATAAATAATATTATGGTGCCAATGGTAGGGGCGCACCGCGTGCGCCCAAAATGTCATCTAGATATTTCGACCAAATTGAGATGCACCCAACCTAATCTTTGTGTCCTTTGTGCCTTTGTGGTTGTTCATCGCCAATTCAGACTTGAATTGGCGCTTTTGTCTAAGGGAAGATATTTCTTTTTTTGAGTTAGACTTACTCATTCTCTGCTAAATAGATATGATTGGTTAAAATTTCTCCAGATTTTTGCACAGAGTTGATAACTTCTTTAAAGTTACGAAAATAAACACCATATTGACTGGTTCCATAATCAATAATTTTATCACCCGTGAAAAAGTAAACTTCTAAGTCTTCTTTAGCAATTGAAATTTCTGGATTTAAATTTTTTAATTGATTATCTTCAATAATTTTTGTGACATCAACATGATAACTTTTTAAGGTATGAAGATAAACATAATTGTTGAGAATACCTGTTAAAATCGGGCTATGGGTGGTGATCAAAACCCGATTATCATACTCGGTGACAAATTGAGCTAAAATATCCATTAAGCGAATTTGATTTTCGGGATGCAAATTAACTTCTGGTTCATCTATCATCAAAAAATTGTTTTTTCCCCTTTGCCCAATATTTGAGATAAAGATACAAGATAGTCAACTGATTGACTGACGATGAAGCTAGATACATGGGTAGATCTTTGCTTTCATCGAATTTAAAATAAAATTGAATAGGTGCGATCAATTCTAGACTAGAAATCGTGATTTCTCCTCCCATTAATCCGATCATCTTTTCAATCAGAGAATTATAGACTGAATTAATTTCTTTCTTGGTATTGAGAGAATAAAGCGACTCGATAACCTTATTCATTGGTTCTGTATAAGACCTTTTGGGTAATTGTTCTTGAAGACGTTTGAATATATCCCGATTAGGGCCACTATCATCATCAATATTTTCTATTAATTCTTGCAAACGACGATTATACTCACTTCTTTTATTTCTCTCTATTTCATAAATGTACTGGTAGAAAACAGGAAAAAAACTATGACTAGCGGGGATAAAAAAAGCATCTTGTGTCTGAGACAAAAGCACTCTTATTATTGAATAAATAATTAGTAATTTTTTGGATGGTTTAGCTCTCTCAAACAAGTCTCTGGGTATTTGATCAAATACTTTCTCAGGGATATTATTCTCTTTTATATTTATTGTTAGGCTACCTTGGTCTTTGTTAATCTGTAAATACTCCAGATCATTATTTCCTTCAACACTAATCAAAAAAGTTTGTTGAAATCCCGTCTCTTTAAATTCTTTAATATCCGCTTGAAAAATTAATTTATTGGAACCAATAATCGTTTCTTTAATACTGGCATCAAGATTATAAGTATTAACAACTTCTTTTTCAATAAACGGGCTAAATTTATCGAGAATATCATCAATTAATTCTTGATTAATCTTAATTGGATTTGCAGAGTCAATATCTAAAGAATCAATTTTGGTATTTTCAGAAAATTTGCTAATATTACCATGATTAAAATTGTCCATAAAAGCTGATAAACTAGGATGTTGCCCCTATTGTTGTAGCCAATAAAAGTATAAAACTTCTTAGTTAAATCTATAGTTTGATTATTATTTTTAATTGATCCCAAATTCTTGATCAGTAGTTCCATATTATTTTTACCAATCACACCGAGAGGATAACTAATTTTTTAAAGGTGGACAAAATGCCCACCTTTAAAACTATTGCAAACTGCTAGTTAATTGACTTTTGGCCTTAGCTAAAGCTTCGCTTAACTTACTAGCATCCCGTCCCCCAGCTTGAGCTAAATTGGGACGACCACCACCACCACCAGCGCAGATTTTAGCGATCGCACCGATAAATTTACCCGCTTGTAAACCCTGATCTTTAATCACCCGGGGACTAAAAGCGGCCACTAAACTCACTTTATCAGCTGCGGGAGTCGAGGCCAAAATTACCGCCCCTTCCCCTAATTTTTGCTGTAGTCTTTCGGCTGCAGCCATCAAAGCATTAGCATCAATATCGCCCAAAGAAGCGACTAATAGCTTAAATTCGCCGATAGATTCGGCTTGAGATAGCAAAGCGTCCGATTTAGTTAGGGCCAACTCCTGTTTAACCGCTTCTAACTGCTTTTGTGTGCCTTTTAACTCTGATTGTAGGGCCGTAATGCGATCGGGAATTTCCAGAGGTTTGACCTTAAAGCGATCGCACAGATCCCGCACCACCTGATCCCGTTCATTCAGGTATGCTAACACGGCAGGGCCGGCCACCGCTTCGATGCGACGAATTCCCGCGGCGATTCCCGTCTCGGAGATGATTTTAAATAAACCGATCTCGGCGGTATTTTTAACGTGAGTTCCCCCGCATAATTCCATAGAAACGCTAGGAATATCGATGACTCGCACTTCTGAGCCGTATTTCTCGCCAAACATGGCAATAGCTCCCTTCTGCTTCGCTTCTTCCAATCCCATCACCGCTATCTGGGTGTCATGCGCTTCGGCAATCCAAGTGTTAATCTGTTCTTCCACCTGTTGCAATTCAGAGCTAGTCAGGGGACGAGGACAGTTAAAATCAAAACGGAGGCGATCAAAACTGACTAGGGAACCTGCTTGGGAAATCCCCCCATCGACAAGCTTTTTCAGGGCCGATTGTAGCAGATGGGTGGCGGTATGATTAGCTTGGGCGCGACGACGACAGGAGCGATCAATCTGAGCATTAATTGTATCGCCAGTGGTGACAATTCCCCGCTCAATCCGACCAAAATGGATAAAAATCCCCGATTCTTTCTGCACATCCTCAACGCGGATAAGCAGATTATCGCCAGTTAAATAACCCTTGTCACCGATTTGTCCACCCGATTCGGCATAAAAAGGAGTTTTATCGAGAACTACCTGCACCTCAGTGCCTGATGCGGCCGATTCCACCGTTTTACCGGCGACTAAAACCGCCGTTACTGTTGCGGTTGCTTGCAAATCCGTATAACCGAGAAATTCCGTCGGGTGAATATGTTCCGCCAGCTTATCTAAACTGCCCTGTACCGTCAAATCTATGGTTTCGTGGGCGGCTTTTGATCTTTGCTGCTGTTTTTTCATTTCCTGCTCGAAACCCGCCGTATCGACGCTTAAACCCTGCTCCTCGGCGATTTCTTGAGTGAGTTCGAGGGGGAAGCCATAGGTATCATAAAGGGTAAAGGCATCGACTCCCGAAATCTGGCTTTTTTCTTTTTCTAGAATCGATTCGAGCAGTTTCTCGCCTCTTTCTAGGGTTTCTAAAAATCTCGCTTCCTCTCGCTCTAATTCTGCCTTGATCACCGTTTCTCGTTCCCGAACATTGCCATAGACGGACTCGGAAAGAGCGATCGCAACTTCCGCCACTTTGGTGATAAATTGACCTTCAATACCGATTAAACGCCCGTGCCGTACTACTCTGCGAATCAGACGACGCAGGACGTAACCTCTGTCATTATTCGATGCTGAGATACCATCCGCTATCATGTGTACTACCGAACGCACATGATCGCCGATGACTTTTAGGGAAACTTTCGTTTTTTCGTCCGCTTTCTGGTAGTCTATGGCTGCTAACCGGGCCGCTTCGGCGACAATCGGGAAAATTAGGTCAGTTTCGTAGTTATTGGCGACTTTTTGCAGGATTTGCGCCATCCGTTCCAAACCCATCCCCGTATCGATATTTTTATTCGCTAGGGGTGTCAGATTGCCGTCCGCGTCGCGGTTATACTGCATGAAGACGAGGTTATAAAACTCGATAAAACGGCCATCATCCTCTAAATCGATGGTTTTATCCCCTAATTCTGGGTGAAAATCGTAGTAAATTTCCGAACAGGGACCACAGGGACCCGTGGGACCAGATACCCAAAAGTTATCCTCTTCGCCCATTTTTTGGATACGATGGGCAGGAATACCGATTTTATCGCGCCAGATAGCGAAAGCTTCCTCATCCTCCCTAAAGACACTAACGACTAATCTTTCGGGGGGAAGGTTAAAAACTTCTGTGGACAATTCCCAGGCCCAGGCGATCGCTTGTTCTTTAAAATAATCACCAAAGCTAAAATTGCCCAACATCTCAAAAAAAGTATGATGTCTGGCAGTCCGGCCGACATTTTCGATATCGTTGGTGCGAATACATTTTTGGGAAGTGGTAGCGCGGGGAAATTCTGGGGTCTTTTGCCCTAAGAAAATCGGCTTAAAAGGGAGCATTCCCGCAATAGTCAGCAAAACGGTCGGGTCTTCTGGGACTAGAGAGGCACTAGGGAGAATTTTATGGTTTCTGGCCGCAAAAAAGTCTAAAAATCGCTGGCGAATCTCGCTTCCGCTTAGGTGGTTACTCATAGAAGATGTCAGTTAGTCAGAAAAATGCCTATTTTATCCATTGTGGCATTTTTGCGTTTTAACTCTCCACCTTTACTCTCGCGCCGCTTGTCGGATTTGTTCTAAGTCTAAATCCAAAGCTTGAGCGATTTGTTCCACTCTTAAACCCAAAGCAAGCAAACGGGGAATAGATTCCAGTTTAGCCTCTAGTTTTCCTTCCTGTCGTCCTTCCTGTCGTCCTTCCCGTTTAGTTGCTTCCTTCCATTCCTGATAGGTTTGAGATAAGGTCATAAACACCTCTCTATCTTCAGTTTCTAGGATATTATTTATTTCCATACTAACCCGCCAACTAATTAATAATTCCAGTACATTTTCCC
>NZ_JADBSZ010000101.1:0-9753 GCF_020246425.1 Microcystis sp. M079S1 | reverse complement strand
TTGTAAAGGTACACAGCTTACCTCGTTTAAAAAGTTTAATTCTTCTTGTTTTTTCCAATGGGTTAGCATTGAAGAAGTTTGAGCGTAGCCTACTCTTTCTTGTCTTTCATACCAAGCTTGTGTTCGTTCGTGGAGAGCTTTGTTGTAAACCAATCTTACACAGCCCAAAGTGCGCCGCAATAGCGACTCTTGTTCGGGTGTTGGGTAAAATCGAAACGAGTAGGCTTTTTCCATGTCCTTTCACACTAGCATATATTTCGTAAACGATGCTCATATTTAACAGTAAAGCCGTCGTAGAACGACGGGGTTTCAGACCCAAATTTTCGATGAGGAGCAAACAAACCCCGAAAGCCCTTGTCTTTAAGGGTATTCATGGTTTCTTTGGCAGCATACCAACTATCTCCTGTGACTGTCTCTGGTTTCAATCCCCAAGCTTTTACTTCGTCCAACATTTCTAAGAAATATTCATGTTTTGTCTGACCCTCCTGTTTATTAACGATTCGATAATTAACGGGAACTGACCTTCCTTTACAATCGGTATAATATCAGGTAACTGCGTTAATACCTTTGACTACTTTTTTGTGTTTACCACCAGTAAAAGTAATCGATTAACTCAGCTTTAGCTGGGTGACTATAAGGCTTGTCAATTACCATGTCGTCTGTACTGATTGTTCCTCCTTCAAGTTCGATTTGAGGAGCCACTTCATCAAACAAATCCTTGGGTGTATAGTTCTCTCGCCACAAGAAACGATTGACACTGTCATGAGATAAATTGCCCAGAATTTGAGCCAAACGAACACAGCTTATATATTTAGGTTCGCCGAGCAAAAATAGGGTGTAAATAGCCAGATTACATTGAGCAGTTGTTGGCTTCGTAATGTTTCTCATCAGTTGTTCTGTTATAAGAGATGCCCTTGTGTCAGGAAATCAAATCGGAGAGGGTTTTGTCAAGAGTCGAGAGAGAAATTGTATCTAAGACTAACAAAATTAGACCACCCACATTTAAGCCTTTTTGTCAATGCGTAAGTTCTATGCTTGCAGAAACGGTATCGTTACATTTTGTGTCGTATTCAAGCAATTCATACAGACTCAATCAATTCATACAGTAAATCAAACAACCACCTGTTACAGTAACACCAGAAGCAGAATTGTTAGCTCAACTTAGGTAAGCAGTTCTCAAATCCAACAAATTCAATAAGGAGAGCATCATGAGCTTAAAAGATAGAACCGAGGCAACCGCCAAAAATATCGAAGGTAAAGTTCAAGAAGCAGTAGGAGATCTGACTGGCGATCCCAAAGCTCAAGCAGAGGGCAAGGAAAAACAGGCAGAGGCAAAAGTTCGTCACACTATCGAAGATGTGAAAGATGAAGTCAAAAAAATTATTGATTAGTAGGTCATTTGTCACGGCAACCGCCATTCAGACAAATGATTGAAACTCAGATTTCATCGGAACTCTTCCTCAAAAAATGGCTTCTTTCGAGACAGGTGAAACACTAGGACAAGGCGGCGTAAATAAACCCAATATTACCAGATATCTAGCTTCTCAAAGAAGTCGAAGATCTCTCCCTCGGTAAACTTACGCCGTCAAAGACTAGAAAAATCTTTCTCGAAAGGAGCTAGACAGTAGTTGTTCATCATCCATGTATCATCGATTCATCAAATTCTTTTTGGGAGTTAAAATGATGTCACTTCAACAGATTCGTCGCTTTTTTGTCACCATTATTTTAACTATAATGCTGGCAATTACTATAGCTTTTGATTTTGGAACTACAAATAGTTGGGCTGCAACTTTACCCACCCAATCGCAGACTCAAATCGCAAGCATGAATCGAGCCAAGGCAGTTACTAAAAATATTGAAGGCAAAGCTCAAGAAGCGATTGGCAACATGACAGGCGATCCCAAAGATCAGATGATGGGAAAAGCCAAGCAAGTCGAAAGTCAGGCTCGTAACGCAGCAGAAGATATAAAAGACCAGATGAAGTTAAAAGGGCGGGCAAAAGCAGTCACAAAGAACATTGAAGGCAAAGCTCAAGAAGCGATAGGTAAAGCTACTGGCAACCGCCAGGATCAAGTTGCTGGAAAAGCTAAACAAGTCGAAAGCCAAGTTCGCAATGCAGTAGAAGACGTAAAAGATACGGTTCAAGATATACTCAATTAAGGATCGATGACTGAATTTTCATTACTTTTCTCTAAATCAAGGAGGGAAATATGTTCGATCTCGTTTGGACTGCTGTTGTTATACTTTTCATCCTCTGGTTGTTAGGATTCTCCATTAACATTGGCGGCGGCTTAATCCACCTGCTTTTGGTTTTGGTGCTGATTGGCGTTGTCTACAACTTGTTTATGAGGCGACGGTAATTGTTGATTCTCGAACACAGAAAGGGTCAAAAAATCGGGAAAAAGCAAGAATCAAAGTAGCTAAGATTCAGGCTCGAATCACCGATAGCAGAAAAGACCATTTACATAAGCTAACCACTCAATTAGTTCGTGAAAACCAAACGATTGTAGTTGAGAATTTAGCGGTAAAAAACCGGGTAAAAAACCCCAAGGTAAGCGCATCTTAACAATCCTTGACAAAATGAACTTTATGTGAGTTGCTTGCCCACGATTCAGGCATATTTGAGGAGAATTTGCCATCTCAATTGTTAAGCAAAAATCGACCAAATGGGTCGATTTCGTAACTATTCTGATTGACTGGTATCACTTGAAATGCCCACGCGGATGACAAAATTGGCCAATTGTCAATAGCGTTTGAGATGCTCTCACCCTGTAAAAAACCCGAAACTAGCTCAAGCTATATCAGATGTTAGTTGGGGAGAAATCACTCGACAATTAGCCTATAAATGCCGTTGGTATGGGAGAAACTATCGGGAAATAGATATAGCATTTCTGATTCACAAGAGGTACATTCCCGAACCTGAACAGCTTAATCAGCAAAGGTTTAACTGTGCCGCACAGATGCGAGAAACGCTATAGATGGTTTCCTAGTTCAAAACGGTGCAATAATTGTGGGCATATCGTTGAGAAAATGCCGTTAAGTGTCCGAGAATGGGAGTGTCCTGAATGTGGAACTTGCCATGACAGGGATGTTAACGCCAGTAAAAACATTTTGGCCGCAGGGCTTGCGGTATCAGTCTGGGTCGCGAGTGTCAGACCCGAACAGAGTAAGTCTGTGAAGGCAACTGCTAAGAAGCAGAAACCTAGATCGTGAGGTCTAGGAATCACCGTCCCTTTTAGGGCGGTGAGGATGTCAATCCCACCCCCTAAATCCCCCTTAAGGGGGACTTCTATCGTCTCCCCTGAAAGGGGAGATAAGAGAGGGGTGGGGACTGAGGGGGGTGGGGGCTGGTTTGCTCAACCGAACGGTATTGGGTAGGGGAGGTGTGAACGATTATAATTTAATTTTATGTTGTTGTGCTGTTTAGTTATTCAAGGAGTTTTTGTATGGAATCCACAAAAGAGCGAGGGCAATTAATCATCATTGGTGGAGCAGAAGACAAAGATGGAGATTGTCAAATCTTGCGAGAGTTTGTTCGCTGTGCTGGCGGGACTAAAGCTAAAATTGCCGTGTTAACGGCGGCAACAAGTGAGCCTCGTTCGGCTGGAGAAGCCTATACCCGAGTGTTTGAGCGACTCGGTGTCGAGGATGTATGTGTCCTCGATACCATTCACAGGGAAGATGCCGACGATCCAGAAAACCTGAAAATCATTGAGGAAGCCACAGGAGCGTTTTTTACCGGGGGAGATCAAGCCCTAATCATTGAACACATCAAGGGAACTCAGCTAGATACCTTACTTCACCAACGCAATCGGGAGGGAATGGTGGTAGGTGGGACAAGTGCCGGTGCTGCCATCATGCCCGATCTGATGATTATTGAAGGAGACTCGGAAACCAACCCACGCATGGACGCGATAGAGATGGGTCCGGGAATGGGATTTCTGCACTCAGTGGTGATCGATCAGCATTTTGCCCAGCGCGGACGGCTAGGTCGCCTGATTTCCGCTCTCTTACAGCAGCCAGCTAACTTAGGCTTTGGCATTGACGAAGATACAGCAGTAATTGTGGACGGTGACGAATTTAAAGTGGTGGGGCGTGGGGCTGTAACAGTTGTCGATGAATCAGAAGCAACTTATGATAATTTAGACGAACTGCTCAAAGATGAAGCGATGGCAGTGTGTGGAGTCAGGTTGCACATCTTACCTCAAGGATTCCGCTTTAACTTGAAAACTCGCAAGCCCGTTTTCTCTCGATCAATAGAGTTAAAGGATAGCAATCCTAAAAAGGAGGCAGAAGTTGAAAGGGAGTAGGTCGGAGGGAACAATCAGTGGTGGCTTGTACCCGCCACTGATTGGAGAATTTATTTAAATCAGAAAAATATTGACTCTGAGGTCTAAGAATGAATCACGATCGGGATGATGAAACCAATCTTGAGCGGCGACAAGAACTGCTACATGATGAAGAGGCTTTTCGACTTGATCAAGAAGAGAAACGCCTGCGATCTGCCAGACGAAGTAATACCTTAAATTGGATAATTAATAGCATTTTCGGGCTGGCAGGAATAGGGCAAATACTACTGGTAATGAGGTTCTTGCTGCGTTTGTTTGGTGCGAACCCACAAAATCAATTTGCTCAGTTGATTAATCATCTATCTGCACCTTTCATTGCGCCATTTTCCACCTTATTCATTAGTCCTGCTTCATCTGGTGGAGCAAACATATTTGATGTTAATATTGTGATTGCGATCGTAGCCTATGCTCTCTTGAGCTATACTTTGCACGGCTATAACTTGCATTTTTTCCTCAAATCACTCTAGTATTAGATAATGCCCGCTATCAAAAATGTAAAATTGTTGAAGAATTGGCTCTTTCTTTGTCAATAGAATTACTCTATCTGCCGTCTTATTGCCTAATCTAAATTTAATTGAAAGCCTGGGTAAATTGGTCAAAAAGAAATGTTTATATGGTAAATATTATGAAAACTTTTCCGACTTTTCTTCAGCTATTTATGAATGTCTGAATGATGCCTATCTGAAACATAAAAAAGAACTGGATTCCTTGCTCACTCTAGGATTTCAGAAGTTTAATAAATCTCAGATTATGAACGACTAAAGTATATCAGTTATCAGTCATCAGTAATCAGATGTGAGTTTTCAGTTCACAAGGGACGAATCTAAAACCTAATTGGTTAAGCTAAAAGCTTTGATGTGCCTAGTTTCTAACCTTCTTTTTAGGTGAGAGAATTGCCAGATTCTTTCTTTTGCCTCTTGCATGAGTGACTCTTGCCTTCAGAACCTGATTACTGTTTACTGTTTACTGACCACTGAAAAAAACTCCCATCAACAGTGTCTCACTGATTACTGTTTACTGTTTACTGATTACTGTTTACTGTTTACTGTTTACTGAAACAACTCCCAACACTTAATATATGAAATGGACAGATAAAGATCAGATAATTATGCAAGGGATCGATCGACCCCTAGGCAAATATTATGCGGCACGATTGAAAGCTCAGGGAACCTGTTTGGTAGCGGGGGTGGCTAGTGGCCCCGGTGGTGAGATAATCGCAGAGATACCAGTGTTTGATCTAGTGGCCGAGGCCGTTGCTGAAGCCGGAGAAATCCAAACCAGTTTAATTTTAGTCCCCCCCAATCAAGTCCTAGATGCGGCCTTAGAAGCGATCGCAGCAGCAATTCCCCAATTAATTATCGTCACCCCCGGAGTTCCCCCCTTGGATCTGGTGGAATTATTAAAGATAGCTAGTACCACCGGGACATTAATTCTCGGCCCCGGCAGCCAGGGTGTGATTATTCCCAATTATCTTTGGTTGGGTATTTGTGAACCGAATTTTTATCAATCGGGGACAATCGGTCTGATCACCCGCGGCGATCGCATAGGGGATGAAGTGGCGAAAACTTTAACAGCAGCGGGGTATGGTGAATCTATGGCGGTAAATTTGGGTACTGACGGCATTATTGGCTCCAATTTGTCCCAATGGTTGCAGGTTTTTGAGGAAGATGAAAATACCGAGGCAATTCTCCTCGTCAGTCAGGTGGGGGGAAAGGCCGAAATCGAGGCAGCCAAATATATTGCCTCGGCGATCGAAAAACCAGTGATTGCCTATCTTGTGGGGTTAAATGCAGCGATTGAAACCAATTTCGGCGATACAGAAACAATTATTTCTAACCAACTTTCCTACTCTGTTGCCGCTAAGAATACCAGAAAAGATAGCTTACGTCATTTTCAAGAAGCTGGGGTGACAGTGGTAGAAAAATTAGCCGATTTACCTGCCTCTTTAGCTAAAGTCTTGTCCTGAATTTGACCCCATTGCTCCAATAATAAGCTGTTGACTACCTAAATTACTCGTTAAGACTGCACCGGAGTTGGGAGTACTGGAACTATCGAGGGTATGGTTATATATTTTTCAGCTTACTAGCCGCCGCCTTTTCCTTCCCCCCTTATCCCGAACTGAGGTTAATCATTAATAGACCTCTTGTAAAAATCAAAAATTGTTGTTAGGGTTAGGAGTCAGTAGCCAGTAGTCAGTAGTCAGGAGAATTAAGAATAAATAATAATCAGTTAAATGGTCTATTTACATATTTTATGCCATTTAATCCTTATTTTTGCCGTTTTTGAACCCTGAAAAATTAATTACGCAAGAGGTTTAATCAGTAATCAGTGCCCAGAAAGCGGAGCAAAGGGCAGAGTTAAACCTACCCTTTATTATCGGAAAAAGTCCTTTCTTTTCGTCTTTTTTTGATAACTTATTTTCTGTTTGTGGCCAGGAATAGATTTGTGGTTTTAGGAGTGACAGCCTTAGTGAACTAAAACGCAGAGATTAGACACTAAGCCCAGAAATTTCGGCTTATACCAGTGGAGAGTAACTTTTAAACCATTAATTCGGGCAGCTTGTTCAATAATACGGGCAAATTCATCTTCCGCAAGCAAGCGCAGATTTTTTTCCCTAGCCCAAAACTTCATCCCAATTAAGTTTAAGACAGCGCGATGCCAACTTCTCGGCAGCCAGTGCAAGAGGGGCAAGCGCGTATGAAATTCTAGCCAGTGGTAGCGATTAGGAGTAGTGATAAATAAGCGGGGACATAATCGCAGCAGGCTGCTGACGTATTCAATCTGCGATTGTTCATTGCCGACGTGTTCGATAACCGCCGATGAGATGATATAGTCAATTCCTTCTACTTGGGAAGGTGTGGGAGGCCAATCAAGGACAAGTAATCCGGGGAAAAATGCCGCTAAATGGCTAATTTCTTCAGGAGAACAGGCATAAACCTTAGCATCATCTTCCAGCAACCAGCGGATAAAGCAGTTACTCGCTTGTCTGGTGGTTTCCGGTGTGGAACCATGGTCTAAAAATTTTTTTCCCCTCACACCATCCACGGCATTCTCTAAAAAATCAGGCTCTTCGGTTTGTCTTATGCAACGTACAGGGTTATAAGGAATGAAACTCTTATAGAGAAAGACATTTGGCGATTTTTGTTAATTGGTTTCGATCTAGAGCGAACTAATCAATTAAATCTCTTGCCAGATAAGGATTCAGTCGATTTATGCCCCCATATCGAACCATACTAAGTAACGAAGAACCAAAAATCATACATTTTGCGGCGCATTTGCAGGGTGGTCTTGCCGTGAAGTTTCGCCAGGGGGCGGTTTTTGCCAAAATAATCGATGCCTAATTTTTCTACCATGAATCTATTCCTTAATTTTTTTTGAAGGACTTGACAACTGTTCAATATATACTTATATACTAACTAGGCACAAAAAGTTCTGCGCGGTTGAGGAAAAATTTTTCTTAACCTTGATGGCCTATGGCCATTGACTAAATATGGTTATGGTTAACCCCGACGAGGCTATCTCTGAAAAAACCAATCATAATCAGAGGTTCAACCAATAACAATCCACCTGGAAATAATGGAAAGCAGTGCAAAATTGGAGAGTCAATTATCGTCAAGTTCAGCAAGAAAGGAAAACAATGCTGCTTTTTCTATTGTCATTCCCGTCTACAATGAGGAAAAGGGTATTACTCCGACTTTAGAACTTCTCCAAGAACAACTAAAACTCTCTAATTGTACCTATGAGATTGTGGTGGTTAATGATGGTTCTAAGGATCGAACGGGTGAAATCTTGCGAGAACTTCAGGAATTGATGACATTTAGGTTAATCGAACATCCCAGAAATCGTGGCTATGGTGCAGCACTGAAAACGGGAATTAGACAGGCTAAATATGGGGCAATCGTGATTACGGATGGGGATGGAACCTATCCTAACTAAAGAATTCCCCAATTAGTTGCCCTGCTAGAGAATGCCGATATGGTGGTCGGGGCGCGCACTGGTGCGAATGTCAGTTATCCAACAATTCGCAAAATTCCTAAGTGGTTTCTTGTCCGTTTTGCCGAATGGATTAGCAATAGTCGCATTCCAGATCTTAATAGTGGCTTACGGGTTTTTCGTAAGAGCGTGGTCGAAAGATTTTTTAATATCTTACCCGATACTTTTAGTTTTACCACTACGATTACCCTAGCCATGTTGACTAATGGTTATTTAGTCCATTATGAACCGATTGACTATTTTGCTCGCCAGGGCAACAGTAAAATTAAGCCTATCCGGGATACTTTGCGCTTTGTCCAGTTAATCCTCCGGGTGGGAATGTATTTTGCCCCTCTCCGGGTTTTTCTTCCCATTGCTGGGTTTTTCTTTCTTGGGTTTTTATTTACCCTAATTCAAGATATTTTTGTTCATGAAGATCTCACAGAAAGAACTCTCCTGCTATTAATAGCGGCAACCCAAACAGGAATGTTTGCTCTTTTAGCAGACATGATTGATAAACGAACTTGATAATAAATATCGGTATAATCAGCATTTTTTGTGACAATTTGTAGAGGTGTTAAATGAACTATTGGTTAAGTATAAAAACTATGATAAGTAAAGATATAGTAGAGATTAAGTGTCAAGTCGTGTCGAAAATTTTTCCAGTTATTTTGACTTTAATTTGTTTAATTAAACTATTCTTAACGAGAACCAGTGAAATAGTGGCCTCTCCCAGTGATCCCCAGAATTATCTAAGTCGTGCGGAAAGAGCGGTTTGGTTTTCCGATGGAATTGGTATCTTAAATTTAGGCCATCCCCCAGGTTATTCCTTATTTGTTTGGCTAGTTAGTTTTACGGGGATACCCCTGCGAATATTCCACGAACTATTTTACATTTTTTCAGTGTTTTTATTGATTTATTCTATTCGCTTACTAAAAGTACCGAAAATTGTCTGTGTTTTAGTTTTTTCTTTGCTAATTTTCTATCCTCTGACTTTCAGATTTTTTAATGATGCGAGAAGCGAAGCAATAACGGTTTCCTTGTTTAATATATTGATTGCGTTGATCATATTTTTGTTGTTCAAGAAAAAAATATCAGAAAAAATCATTTATTCCTGTTTGGCTGGATTAACCCTCGGATTTATCGGCATTACTCGACCAGAAAAAGGAATTGAATACATCTATATGTTAAGTTTAATTCCAATTATGTTTTTAACCAAGCCTCAGTGGAAATTAAGAGAAAAAATCCAACAGTCTTGTTTTTTAGTATTTTTACCCCTGTTAGTCTTCATTATGGTAAATTTTGCCATAGTCTCACTTAACTCAATTTTCTTGGGTGTGCCAGGGGTAAGTTTGTGGAATGCACCTAGTTTTAAGGGTATGTATACAGGATTAATGAAAATAGATGCTGGTACTCCAGTCAGACAGGTTCC
>NZ_JADBSZ010000100.1:0-31269 GCF_020246425.1 Microcystis sp. M079S1 | reverse complement strand
GGATTAGCCAAAAACAAAACCGCATCGGAAATCAATAGAGTCACAGAAAAACTTTTTCAAGAGATTCACCCTGACCAAAGAAAAACCTTTACTTGTGACAACGGCAAAGAATTTTGTGGACATCAAGAGTTGAGTCAGAAACTAGGAGCAGATTTTTATTTTGCTACTCCTTATCATTCGTGGGAGAGGGGATTAAACGAGCCTACCAATGGACTGTTAAGACAATTTTTCCCCAAGGGAACGAATTTTAAAATTGTTAAGCCAGAGCAGGTGGAAATAGCCGTAAACTTGATTAACAATCGTCCTCGAAAATGTCTTGACTATCGTACCCCGAATGAGGTATTCTATAAAGGTAGATCAGATAGTGATGCAATTCAGACTTGAATCGGCCTGTCATCAATTCTATCTGGGTAGTTAACTAGGTCTAATTATCAGCGGAGCGGACATAAACTGACCATCCTGGCAGTTCTTCAATAGAAATTTTTTCTGACAATTCTGGTAAGTAATTTTTAATAATTGTCGTTCTTTCCAGCTGCCATTTGTTGTTTTTTTCTTCTTCAAAAAAAGCAACTGATTGAGTATCTGAGGGTATATATTCTCGAAAATGTTCATTAGTGAGAGGCAAGTCACCAACATCTCTATCGTATACCCCTCTCATGGAGTGGTATAATTTTCCTTCTGCCATTATGCTTGATAGCAAATAGTCAGGAAAATAAGCAGAATTTGGGTGTTTTATTGAATAGTTATAACTCATTTCCAGAGGATTATTGTTAGTTATCTCACTTAGAGTAAAATTAATGGCAGCTGGGACAGATATTATATATCTATAACTTATTGAAATGGTTACAGCTAAACCAAAAACTATAAATAGCTTAACTAATCTAGAAAATTTTAGAACAACTTTATTGTTTACTTTGTCATCATAAATAATAATTTCAAGGAAGATAGCTACTACAGTCAACAATAAAAAGTACAAGGCGACGCTGTAAGAGTTAATATCTCCACCCCATTTCAGCCTACTGGAAAAGGCAACTGGCAACATATAGATAGTTACCAGGAAAAATATCAACCAATTATTTTTATATAACCATTTTCTTATTGTAGTTGAACCCTCAATTTTTAAAGTGACCCCAATATTAATAATTATGATGATTAAGTAAATCACAAGATAGCTCATCAACTCATAAAATGTAGATTTGATTAGGTTGAACTTTTCATTAGTTTGCGATGAAAGAGCATTGGGTAAATTAGCCATGAATTTAAACATTGAAAAATATAAATAATCAGGACTAAACAATAAAAAAATAGCAGAAGAAATGATCACTCCAAATGCCATTAAGTAACCAGTGTAAATCTTTACATAATCATAGTTTTTGGTCAAAATCAAGTAAGTAATTATAGCTAGAGGTAGAAAAATTAAATTATGCTTTGTCCAGATTGCTAAAATTGATAAAAGAGCCGACATTGGTAAAAGATAAGCATTTAACTTTAACCACATATTTTTGTAACGCCAATACACGGCTATACAGGCCATTGCTGCAAGCATAAGAGAGGGAGAATCAACATGAATCCTGAAAGCAGAGTATTTTAAGGGAGTAGTATTTTCTACCCAAAATAAACATAAGTAAATAATTAAAGTACCATATAATAGCGTGGATTTTCGTTGAATCTTTGAAAACGATGCACACAAAAATACCAAGGGTAAAAAGAATAAAGTAATGTTAATCACACCTCCTATCATAGTAGCAATAGTAGGGGAATTAGCTAAGGTAGCTGGCCAATAAAAAAGCGGGCCTATTGGTCCATAGGCCCAAAATAAAACTGGTCCAGTTTCTAAAGCATTAATTTGCCTATAGCCGCAATTAAAAGCAAAGGTAGGAATCAAACGATTATGGCTCAACTCATCGAGAGGAAACTGTAAAACCTTTAGCCCGATCAGGAGAATCACAGTTAAAGATAAGGGTAGTATGGAAAAGACGACAAACTTATCTAAAAAATTCTGAAACCCAGACTTCTTAGCAATCCATACACTGACAGCTAAAACCAGAAAAAATACAGCTAACACAAATGTACTGATGTTCATGTATATTGGGGTGCCTCGAAATTCAACAACAAAATTAATTAATAAATAGAGACGTACCGTAGATAGTACGTCTCGACGCTCTCAAAGTTTTACAGTTCTTTTAACTTCGATCGCAATTCCTCTAATTCCGCATCCACTGCCGAATCCCTGACGGTGGTTGCTTGGGGTAAAGTGGGTTGACTAGAAGCTGTACCAGGTAATGCTCCCCCGGACATTTGTGCTTTTAGCAGTGCTAATTCATCATCCACATCGCTACCCGATTCTAGTGCAGCGAATTGATTTTCGATGCCGATGCCACCCAATTCACCGTAAGCTTGACTAGTGGCTTCTAACTCGATAACTTTTGCTTCCATGCGCTCAAAAGCACCCACGGAACTACTGGTATTGATACTGCCGAGGGTTTTTTGGAGTTCTTCGTTAGCTTTTGCGGCTCTGGAGCGAGCTACTAACATATTTTTCTTGGTTTTTGCCTCAGAAATCTTACTTTCGAGCGCAATCAAGTTTTTTCTCAGACTATCTACCTGTACCGTTTGCTGATCCAGTTGATTTTTGAGAATGGCGGCGGTTTCCGTGAAATCTTTCTTGCGTTTAAGAGCTTCCCTGGCGAGAGTTTCATCCCCTTTAGCAAGGGCTAATTTGGCTCTTTGTTCCCATTTATTGGCTTCTGACTGGTCTTTGCTGTATTTTTGTTCCGTTTGTCGCTGTTCGGCGATCGCTCTAGCGACCGCTTGACGTACCTGTACTAGATCCTCTTGCATATCACTGACAGCTTGTTCCAGCATTTTTTCTGGATCTTCAGCCTTGCTCACCATATCATTGAGGTTAGCTCGGACAACTCGGCTAAGGCGATCGAATAAACCCATGACGCTCTTGTTCCTCTCGGTGTGTACTAAATCAGTTAACTGTTCTTAAAATTTCCTATCTTGCCTAACGGCTTATTCTCTAATTTGACACTCTCCGCCCTAAAAGTGCGGAGATTCTTGGGCTGAATCCGGCCTCTACTAACTAAGTTAGCTTTGGACTTACAGTTTCATATCTAGTCCGACTACACCTATAAGGCAAGCACTCTTAAAGACTACTCCCCAAGCGTAAATTTCTGTGTGTCCCACAGTATTTAATTGTTTGGCGTTCTGACAGTTTGGACTTAATTAAACACCATTGACTGTTAGAAATTTTCAGATCACGGAGTAGGACGTTTAACCTGTTTGCTCACGTTCTCACGGTCGGAACCACCTGTGGGTATTTTAGCACAAGGCCATCCTAAAAGGACGGGGTTTTCAACCCAAATTTCTGATCAACCACAGAAGCAATCAGCAGTCAGTATTCATGAGTCAGATGTGAGTTTTCAGTTCACTGATTACTGTTTACTGTTCACTGTTCACTGAAAATACACCCCACTTCCCACATCACCCATCCAAGTTTTCTTGTTTTAACTTGAGTAATTCCGCTTCAATTTGTTTTTGTCCCTCCAAATCTTGGAATTGTCGCTCTAAGGGGTCTTTATACCCGATTAAATCGGCTTGGGATTCAGCTTCTAGGACTTTTGCTTCTAATTTCTCGAAAATAGTTCCCATCTGACTGCTGTTCAAACTGCCCATAATTTCTTGGGCTTTTTGACTGGCACTCGCTGATCGCAATCTGGCCACATAAAGGCTTTTCTGTGCTTTCATCTCAGCATATTTGCGTTCAATTGTCAAGAGTTCTTTCTTTAACTTTTGTATAATAGCCGTCTGTTGTTGCAGGGAGGTTTGTAGGGGGGCGATCTGACTTTGATAGGTTTGCCATTGGCTGAGAGCTTGGCGGGCGAGTTCCTCGTTACCGTGATGTAGGGCTAATTGGGCGCGTTCGTGCCAAGTTTGGGCCGCTTTTTCCTGTTGTTGTCGTTGGCGCTCGGTACGTTTCTGGGTAGCGACGGCTGCCGCCAGGGCTTGTCGCATTTGCATCAATTCCCCTTCCATCGCCAAGATCGCCTTTTCCAGCAGTTTTTCGGGATCTTGATTTTCCTGAATCAGACTATTGACTTGGGCGCGAATTGCTTGGCCCATGCGCTCAAACAAACCCATTGCCGTCCTCCCGATAGGAACCCTAATAGTTTACCGAAGTGCCGCTCCTATCAATAATGATAGAACTAGGGACGGGGGACTGGGACGGATCGGCTGTTTCTGAAGGTGCCGGACTACTGGGAGAAGGGGATGCTTGTAATTCTGGCGGTAACTGTTTCATTAACTCCGTGGCATCCTGTCGGTTTTGATTGGCCAAGCGACGGGCTTTTTCCCGTTGAAAAAAGGGTAAATTAGCGGGTGATTCTTCTCTTTGACGCAATTCCTCCAACATTCGTTCGTTAATGATCGCGGTCGAGGGGGCGGGGGTGACTTGGGGCGGTGGCGGTGGTGGTGCGGAAACTAGGGAAGATGCTGGAGGGGTACTGGGGTCCGGGGGGGCGACGGGTAAAGATTGCTTGATCTTACTGACGGGTAATTGATGGGCCGGCATTGGGGATGGTGGCGGATTCGGGGGTAAGAGGGCATTAGTCAGATTGATAGCGGTGGGGGGACTCTGAACCACTGGTGGGGAGGTAATATTAGTTATCGGGCTAGTTTTAACCGGAGGAGCGGGAATATTAACGATCGGACTGGTTTGAGGAGTTTTCTGTACTGGACGAGCGATCGCTATCAATCGATCGAGGTGGCGGGAGTTATTTTGGTGCGGCTCGAGGGGGGAATTCTCAGCTTTCCTCGGGGTGGGGGTGGTGGTTAACCATTGATTGAGACTGAGGAGACTATTAGCAATTAAAAAGATCACCATTGCCCGGATACCCCAAGGGGTAAAAAAGACATCTTTAGCTTGGGGATAGACGTTAATGACAGCAGCTTCTAGGTATTCTGGTTCCCGAGCGGGATCGATGGCTGAACTGGGTTGATGAACGATCGAGAGAGGGGAATCTTGGGGGGATGGGGATCGATCGGATTTCATGAGGGTATTAAAGGTTATGCTGAAAAGTTAGGGGGTTTTTTCGTCCTAGTGTACCGTGGTATTCCCTAGATTTTCCAGATGTCTTTACATTCTCTTGACAAAATTTTGGCGGTTATTACTCAACAGGCGGGTTGGGAAGAATATCGCCACTATGATCAAGTGCTGCAATTGTGGCCAAAAATTATTAATCCCCGTCTGCTTGAGCAAACCCGGCCTTTTTCCCTGAGTCGCGGGGTTTTATCGGTGGCTACCAGTAGCGCCGCTTTAGCACAGGAATTGTCTTTACAACGCTATAGCTTATTAAAACGGCTTAATAGTCAGTTAGAGACTCCCTTGAGCGATATCCGCTTTTCTGCTGCCCGTTGGCAGCAGGATAGTCAGTTAATTCCGCTAGAAGCGATCGCACCTAATTCCCTCAGAGATCATCCTAGCTATGTCACCCCGGAAAAACCGCCAGAAAATCCCCAGCAACCGGACGGTTTAGAGACTTGGAGCCAGAAAATACGTCATAGAACCCGATCCTGGCCAATTTGCCCTCGTTGTCAGTCTCCCACTCCCTCCGGAGAGCTTGAGCGTTGGCAATGTTGTGCTTTTTGTTTTGCCCAGTCGGGCGGGGTAAAAGATGCAATTTTTTTATAGTATTGTGGAAAGAGTGGTTTTGAGTCAGGAATCAATTGGCCGATCTTTTCTGTCTTAATTGAACCTGTATTCATCAATTCTATCGAGCTAAGGCTTGATCCCCGTTCTGTTATTGCTGATACTAGACCCAATAACCTCGGCCACAACTGAGTTGAACTCTTCAGTTTTGAGACAGTGCTGCTTTTTGCAAAGTAACTATTAAAAGATTCTAAAAATAAAATTTTTTTTGGGGATCACTAAAAACTATATGGCATATCAGTTCTAGCTGTGGTAGTCAGGAAAATACCCTTGGCACAGGGTAGGACAATATTACACAGAGCGAAAAGAGAGTCATCCCTTGAGTTCGTTATAATCATCTTCCTTTTAAAGCCAACCCATGCAAGCCGCAAACTTTCTTACTTCTTCCTGTCGATACTGCCGATACTATCAAACCCAAGGTCGGCGCGGTGGCACTTGTCAACAACTAGATGTTCCCGTCGAAGCTCATTGGAAAGCCTGCGCTCTAGCGATGCCTCCTTTTAGTACTGAATGGCAACAACTCAATCGGGTGGTTAGTTTAGAACAGTCTCTAGAATTAACCTGTACAGTGTCGCCAACTCCCGTGGTGGTTTCCCCTAGTCGTCATGCTCCCCGACAACCGATCGCGGTTTAGAATATCTGGGGCCTAAACAGGAGCAAAAAATTGGCGTTGCCCATTAAAAATATGAATTCACCCTCCCACATCTTTCAGGGCGCTATTTTTGAGATAATAGATGAGTTGATTGCCAAGATAAAGCTGGGAAAAGCAGAATTGCTGTAGAAAGTATTCAGGAGTTGAGAGTTGGGGTTTGAGGGTTTTGGGGTATTAGTTGAAATTCCCCTATCTCCCCACACCCCGCACCCCGCACCCCACTTCCCACACCCCACTTCCCGATAATTAATGTCGCCAGAATGCCCCCGATGACTTCTCATCGTCCCCTAAAAATTGGTATAGTTGGCACAGGGTTCGCCGCTCAACGTCGCGCTGAAAGCTTGCAAGCGGATGGTCGCGCCCAGCTTCTGTATGTTAGCGGTAATAGTGCCGAATCGATCGCTAATTTCTCGCAAAAATACCAAATTTCTGCCCTAGATTCAGCAGTAAGCCTTGCCAGCCATCCCGATCTCGATCTGATTGTCGTTGCCAATGTTAATCAGGCCCATGCCTCGATCGCCCGTACTGCCTTAAAATCCGGTAAGCACGTTATCGTCGAGTATCCCCTGGCTTTCCACCCAGCAGCGGCAGCAGAATTAATCACCCTAGCCGAAACCGAGAAGAAATTACTGCACGTCGAACATATTGAACTTTTGGGGGGACTGCATCAAACCCAACAGCAGTATTTAGCCACCCTCGGCAATATCCACCTAGCCCGTTATACCACGATCGCCACCGGCAGACCAGCGCCCCGGCGCTGGACATTTCATCGGGATTTATTCGGTTTTCCTTTGATCGCTGCCCTTTCTCGTATCCATCGCTTTACTAATTTATTTGGGGAAGTGGAGTCCGTATCCTGTCATTGTCGTTATTGGAATGCCCCGGAATCCGATTATTTTCTGGCCTGTTTGTGTGAGGCGCAGTTATTATTTAAAAATGGCTTAATTGCCGAAGTTACCTACGGCAAAGGGGAAGTTTTTTGGCAAAATGAGCGAACTTTCACTATTCATGGCGAGACGGGCAGCTTAATTTTTGAAGGGGAAACAGGGCAGTTAATTAATAGTGAAGGTAGCCAAGCTTTAGAAGCGGAAACCCGTCGCGGTCTTTTTGCCAAAGATACCGCCATGGTGCTAGATTATCTGTTCGATCGGGTTCCTCTCTATGTTACTCCCCAAGCCAGTCTTTATGCCCTAGAAGTGGCATACGCTGCCTATCAATCTTCGTTGTCGGGAAAAACAGTTTTTCTCGCAGACAATTAAACCGAATTAGACTTTTTGAATTAACTTTCTGCCTAGTAAACCCTGGGGACGAACTAACAACATAATAAAGAGAATAGCAAAAGCGATCGCCTCTCGATAACCGGAATATTCTGCGGGAACAAAAGCTTCGGCAATACCCAATAATAAACCACCGATTACTGCTCCGGGGATACTTCCCAATCCCCCTAAAACAATCACTCCTAAACCTTTTAATCCGAAAGCAATACCGAAATAGGGGCCAGCGATACTAACACTAGAACCGACTAAAGTTCCTGCTAAACCTGCCAAGGCACCACTAATAAAAAAGGTAATCACGATAAATTTTTCGGGATTGATCCCCAACAAACTGGCAGTGGTGACATCTTCAGCTACCGCTTGTAAAGCTTTGCCCATTTTGGTGAAATTAACCCAATAAGTCAGTAAAGCTACCATCACTGCTGAAACCAGAAAAATAATAATCTGAATTGTGCGAACTGCCACGGGGCGATCGACTGTACCGAAATTAATTGCGGGGGGAAGATTGCCATAAATCCCATCGGGAAAAGTATAAATTTCTGCCCCGAATAAGTATTGAATGACATTGACAATCACCAAGGCTGCCCCTAGGCTAGAAACCAGAGTTAAGAGAGAATCGGAACCGCGTACCCGGAGGGGTTTAAAGGCCAATCTTTCCAGAAGAACCGAGGTGAAACCTGAAAGGATACAGCCTAGCAAGAGTGCCAAAAAAAAGGGTAAGGAAAAGGGTAATTTGGCATTAGCCAATAAACCATTAAAACCGAAAACTCCCCCCGCTAGAGCGTAGGTAAAATAGGCACCGAGGGTAAAAATTGCGCCATGGGCAAAATTGATAATCCCTAAAATGGAAAAAATCAAAGTGTAACCGAGGGCAAAAATAGCATAGACACTACCGATCGATAAACCGTTTAAAACCTGTTGAAAAATCGTTACTAGATCCATTGTCAGGGTTAGCTAGGGTAACTTTTGATTATAACTGACGGTCGCCACCACATCCGGTAAAGGACGCTGCAGTTTATATAACCAGAATAAACCGAAAATACCGATAGCGATCGCTCCTAAACTAATTATTTGCGCCATTTTCAAAAGCCCAAACATTAAACTATCGGTGCGTAGCCCCTCGATCCAGAATCTACCTAGACTGTAGGCGATAAAATAGACTAGGGTAAGGGTGCCAATTTTTAATTTACTAGGGTGTTTTAAACCCCAGAAAAATAGATAGATGAGTAGGGCAAAAACTGCCAGATTCCAGAGAGATTCGTAGAGAAAGGTGGGGTGAAAATAATCGACGGCGATATATTCTAAAGGACGACTAGCCGGAGGAATAAACAACTTCCAAGGTAAATTAGTCGGACTGCCAAAAGCTTCCGAATTAAAAAAGTTACCCCAACGTCCGATCGCTTGACCGAGAATAACTGAAGGGGCCACCAGATCGAGTAATTGCCAAAGAGAAACCCGATTAATGCGGGCAAAGATTAGGGCTGCCAGCAAACCCCCGATAATTGCCCCGTGAATAGCGATACCGCCCTTCCAAATGGCGATAATATCAGCAGGATTTTGCGCGTATTCTTGCCACTGAAAGAGAACATAGTACAGACGGGCTGCAGGTATGGCCCCCACTACTAACCAAATGGCCAAATCGGCGATTAAATCGGGATTGATCGCTCTTTTTTGGGCGAGGTACTGGGAGAGGGTGACACCCAATAATAGCGCCATAGCGATGAGAAATCCATACCAGCGCACCGAAATCGGTCCGATCTCCCAGAGGACGGGGCCGGGAGACTGAAAGACAAAACCTAAGAGCATAAAATTATTAAGAATAAAAAATTTTATCTTTCCTATAGTATCTTATGCTATGATGGAATGCGGTGACATATTTGCGGATGTGGCGGAATTGGTAGACGCGCTAGATTTAGGTTCTAGTGTCTTTGATGTGTGGGTTCGAGTCCCTCCATCCGCATTAACCTTCGGGTCGATGAAGTGTAACCTGATTTGGCGTTGACGAGCGACGACCCAAAAGGAAAACTTGTTAATTGCCATTTTTGAGACTCCGATTCGGGAAATTGGTATGAGATTTAACGTTGAAAAATCTTCCTTTTATTTTTTCAACTGACTTCTTACCCAATTCCGAAATGCTTTGACTAACTCTAGGTAATCCAATGTTTCAGCTTGTTGTAAAAATATAGCAATTTCTAAGATGGGTAAATTAGGAAAAAATCGACTGGTTGGGGAGGTTATATAAGTGCTATTTTGTAATTGTTGGATGACCAGAGATTCCCCATTATAAACCCAAACCTCTGCCACGCCTAAATCTGCATAAACCTGAAGGCGATTTTGAGAACTGCTGGTAACATCAATTTCTATGACTAAATCCGGTGCTGGGTCTTCATTTAAGTCCAGTCGCTTTTTCCCCCGAACCGCCTCAATATTATCAATGTAAAAACATTCATCTGGTTCTGCACCACTTAATTGAGGTCGTTTAAAGGTGGTAGAACCGAGGGGATAAATCGGGACTGCTGATTCTTCAGCTAGGGTTTCGACAAAGCGACCGATGAGGGTTTTACTAAATTCGTGTCCGGTCGAAGGAGCCATCATTTCTAAATTGCCACGATTGTAGGTCAGCTGCAGACGGCGATCGCTCATTTCTTCTAGCAGCGTTTCGTAGGTTTCCCAGCTAATCCCGGACAGGTGAATTATTTCAGCCGGTGGTGCGAGCAGTGTTACAGTCATAGATTCAAGCAAAAATCCCATGCTTCCATAATAATCAAAGGGTGAGCATTGCCCACCCTTGCTAATTAAGCAGTTACTACCGGGGAAGCTAACCGTTTAAAGGTCAATCTTTCATCGGCCACATCGACAAAAATCGTGTCTCCCCCTTTGAATTCGCCGCGGAGAATTGCCTTAGCGATCGGAGTTTCCACATATCTTTGTACTGCTCGTTTTAAGGGTCGCGCACCGTACACTGGATCGTAACCAATTTCTGCTAGATAATCGAGGGCAATATCGGCAAATTTCAGGGCTAATTTTTGTTCCATCAAGCGGTCGCTGAGATTACCGATCTGTAGTTTGACAATCGAGCGCAGTTGTGCTTTTTGTAAACTATGGAAAATGATCGTTTCATCGATACGATTGAGGAATTCGGGACGGAAACTATTCCGCATTGCTTCCATCACCCGGGCCTGCATTTCCTCATAACGAGACTCATCACCAGCCACGTCTAAAATGTATTGAGAACCGATATTACTGGTCATAATAATGATGGTATTTTTGAAATCAACCAGATGACCTTGAGAGTCGGTTAAGCGCCCATCGTCAAGGATTTGTAACATAACGTTAAAAACGTCGGGATGGGCTTTTTCAATCTCATCAAAGAGGATGACAGAGTAGGGACGACGCCGGATTGCCTCGGTTAATTGTCCTCCTTCATCGTAGCCGACGTATCCCGGAGGCGCACCCATGAGACGGGAAACGCTGTGTTTTTCCATGTATTCCGACATATCGATGCGAACTAGAGCCTCTTCGGTGTCAAAGAGATTGCGAGCTAAAGCTTTCGCCAATTCTGTCTTACCAACACCCGTCGGACCGAGGAAAATAAAGCTGGCCGTGGGACGGTGGGGGTCCGATAAACCGGCGCGGGAACGTTGAATCGCTTCGGCTACGGCTGTGACCGCTTCCTCTTGACCGATGACACTTTCGTGTAATTCCTCTTCCAGATTGAGGAGTTTTTCTTTTTCCGATTCGATTAATTTATTGAGAGGAATTCCCGTCCATTTCGAGATAATTTCGGCGATATCCGATTCGAGAACTTCTTCTCTTAATAAACTTTTGCCGGTGGTTTGTTTGTCGGCCAATTGAGTTTCTAGGGCGGACATTTGCCGCTGCAGATCGGTTAATTTTCCGAACTTTAATTCCGCAGCCCGATTATAATCATAATCGCGTTCGGCCTGTTGAATTTCCAGATTAACTTGTTCGATCGCTTCTTTAACCCCACGAACTTTATCGATAATCTCTTTTTCCCCTTGCCATTGGGCATTTAATCCCGATTGTTCTTCCTTGAGGTTAGCCAGTTCTTTTTCTAACTTTTCTAACCGTTCTCGCGAAGCTGGATCGTATTCCCGTTGTAGGGAAAGTTTTTCCATTTCTAGCTGAAGAATTTTGCGATCAATTTCATCGAGTTCTTCTGGTTTGGAAGTGATTTCCATCTTCAATTTGGCCGCCGCTTCATCAACTAAATCAATGGCCTTATCGGGCAAAAAGCGATCACTAATATAACGATTAGAAAGCAGGGCCGCTGCCACTAAAGCATTATCGGCAATTTTCACCCCATGATGCACCTCATAACGTTCTTTGAGACCGCGAAGAATCGAAATAGTATCGACCACATTTGGTTCATCCACTAAAACCTCTTGGAAGCGTCTTTCTAACGCCGCATCTTTTTCGATATATTTGCGGTATTCATCGAGGGTAGTGGCTCCGATACAACGCAATTCACCCCGGGCTAACATTGGTTTTAATAAATTGCCCGCATCCATTGCCCCTTGAGTGGCTCCCGCACCGACAACGGTATGAATTTCATCAATAAACATGATGATATTGCCTTGGGAATCGGTGACTTCCTTGAGGACAGCTTTTAATCTTTCCTCAAATTCTCCGCGATATTTTGCTCCCGCAATTAAGCCACCTAAATCGAGAGAAATGAGAGTCCGATCTAACAGAGATTCTGGCACATCACGGTTAATAATCCGCTGGGCTAATCCTTCGACAATGGCTGTTTTTCCTACTCCCGGTTCCCCGATTAAAACCGGGTTATTTTTAGTCCGACGCGAGAGAATCTGAATCGTGCGACGGATTTCGTCATCCCGTCCAATTACGGGGTCTAATTTACCTTCCCGTGCCAATTGGGTGAGATCCCGTCCGTATTTTTCTAGGGCCTCATATTTGCCTTCTGGATTCTGATCGGTCACTTTTTGACTACCTCTGACTTGTTGAATAATTTCTTTGAGTTTGCTTTCGGTAAGTCCGAATTCTTGAAAAATATTTTTACCGAAGCGCTCATCTTTAGCGTAACCTAAAATCAAATGCTCGATCGAGATAAAGTCATCTCCAAATTCTCGGCGATAATTTTCTGCTCGATCGAGTAAACTATCTAAACTACGACCTAAATAAATCGAGTCGCCGGGGTTAGAGATTTTCGGTTGACGACGGATAAAATCATCGGTTCGATCCCGCAAACGGGCTAGACTAATATTAGCTTTACTAAAGACACTGCCCGCTAATCCCTCCTGTTCGAGAAGGGCTTTCATTAGATGTTCGCTTTCGATTTGTTGCTGGCTGTTCTGTTTGGCAATGTCCGGCGTTTTGACGATTGCCTCCCAAGCTTTTTCTGTAAATTGTTGTGGATTGGTTGGCTGCATTTTCTATAAGAGATTACTTTTATACCCTTGAGACTATTCTAGATTGACCGGTTTGTTGGCTTCTAGGGGCTTACCGTACCTAGTTAAGGGGGATTTCCCCTCAATGGTGCGATTTAAGCCGCTAAAGTTGATCAGCTGTAATGGATTTAAACTGCTTCTGGGAAATTTTAGTACAAATGTTCAATCTCTCAACCAAGCTAAAATCTTAATTATTAAAGATGTCCAGTGATTACTGATTACTGATGACTGTTTACAAGGGCCGAATCTAAAACCTAAGTAGGGAGGCACAATTATTTGTAGGATGGGTTAGCGGTAGCGTAACCGATGCAGGCGTTGGGTTTCATGCTTCAACCCAACCTACGTTCTGATGACTGATTACTGATAACTGATAACTGATTAAAGCCCACCCTAAAATACTCTCTAAGCGATTAAAGATTTAACTTTACTAATGATACCAACTGGGTCAATACCTTGGTGGGGGAACTGTTCCCATAAACCGCCACAACCTTCATGGTGAGTACCAATGTAGGCGTATTTAGGAGTTAAACCGCGTTCGAGTAGCCAAGAACCATAACGGCTACCTAAACCCGTGCGACGGTTAAATGCTTCTACCACTAAAACAAAGGGAGAATTACCAACTTTAGCGATAATTTCTTCATCCACTACATTGAGAGTCGGTTTATTAATTAAACCCACGTCAATACCTTCTTGTTTTAGACGTTCCACTGCATCTAAAGCGCGGTATAAACCATCGCCAAAGCTGATGATATAACCAGCAGTGCCTTCCCGAATTACTTCATCTTTTCCAGGGACAAAGGTATAACCATCGCCAAAGAAATTATTACCGTTAGTATCAAGAATATTGGGAGTTTTAGAACGAGTCGAGAAGATAAAACGTAAACCGGGTTGATGGAAAGTTGCCTCGACACAAGCGGTCATTTGTGCCGCATCGGCTGGGAAATAAAGACGGGTTTCGTAACCGTCATCCAGTCCATTATCGGCAAAGAAATTATTCAAACCAAAGTGACAGGTATTATCCGCCATGTCATCGATACCAGAATGGGAAAAATGACATAAAAGATTAGAATAATTCAAACGGGCCATGGTGATTTCAGAAATACACATTTCTAGAAAAGCGGCAAAGGTGGCGAAAATTCCCTGTTTACCTTTTTCCATACCAAAACCGGCGGCTGCCGAAAGATTGCCCCGTTCCATAATACCGGAAGGAATAAACACTTCGGGATGTTTATCGTGGATAATTTTCAGACCGCAGGAGCCCTCTAAATCGCTATCTACTACTAATACCTTAGCCTTGCGTTCTTCCTCGCTCATTTTGCCTAAAAGACTGACTACTGCTTCGCCGAAAACGTTGCGGTTAGAACCCCATTTATCCCCAGAACCGAGGAATTTATAGTCATTAGAAGGCTTCTTAATACTGTTGAGATATTCCACGGCGGCACTGTGTCCTTTTGCCTCTAAATATTTCAAAGCCAAGGGTACAGAAATCACATCATGACCGTGGTTAGAACCTTCTAACCCTTCAATACCGGGACACATGGGACGTTTATTAATAATCGCAATCGGGCCAGGAGTATTAATTGCTTCACAGATATTGCGATACAAACTATCGATATCTTCCCCATCTCCCACTAACACTTTTAGACCATGACCGGCGAGAGTTTTAGCCACATCATAACCGGGTAAATATTTGGAAGGATTACCAGCAATCGTCACATCATTATCATCAATAATCAGCTTAACATTGATGTGTTGAGCCACGGCTAAACGGGCAGCTTCCGCGTCATTGCCTTCCTGTTGAGAACCATCGGAACCTAAACAAAAAACGGTTTTTCCGGGGTTAGCTAAAGCGACACCGTTAACGTAGGGCCACATATGTCCTAAACGGCCAGAACTAAATTTTACGCCGGGGGTTAATCCTAATTCCGGGTGTCCGGGGAGTTTAGAATTAGCCTCGCGGTAGTGCATTAATTGTTCTGGGGGTAAAGAACCTTCTAACGCAGACATGAGATATTGAGTACCGACGCGGTGTCCCGCTTCATCGAAGAAAATTGGTACAAATTGACTAGGTTGACTGCGGAAAAGAGCATCGAGAATCACCACTTCCGGGACGGTATCGTAGGGGCCGCCGGTGTGTCCACCCACACCCCGGGCCGCACCCGTGGCAGTAAAAAAGATGATAGCATCGCGACAGAGTTGGATATTGGCTTTTAGGGCGCTTCTTTGGTCGTCGGTGAGGGTGGGGTTACTGGGGTCGAGACTGATGGGTTTATAGGCGCTCAAATCGATGGGAAAGGCTGTCATTGTCGATTTTCCTTAATGTAGAGAAATAACTATAGTCAGGGAAATCATAGCCTAGAATGTCACCCGATCGATTGATTGAATAATTTCTTATCATAGATGTAGTCCCTAATACAAAAGTTTTACCCTTGCTGGGATAGTGTCCACGGTCCGGGACAGGGGAAATCTTAAAAAAGATACGGGAAAAAAAGCTGTTCTTGAGGGCAATAGTCCAGAATGGCAGGTAAGACCGAGTAAAAAGGGGAAAGGGGAAAGGAAAAAGTAAAAAGGATAACCTTTGACTGTATAGCGTTTCTTAGAGGGATGAAGTATGACCTGATTCTCGGTTGATATTACTGCAATCTCTAGCCAAAAAATCAGCCCATAATTAACAAAAACTAGATTTAAGGTAAAAACTATGTGTTTAGGCATACCGGGACAAATTACGGCAATTATTGATGAAAACCATCATCTGGCTCTCGTCGATGTGGGGGGTGTAAAAAGAGAAGTAAATATCGCTTGTATTGTTGATGAAGACCATCCCGCTAATACTTGTGTAGGGGATTGGGTATTAGTTCATGTGGGTTTTGCCATGAATCGAATCGATGAAGATGAGGCGCAAGAAACCTTAAATTTATTAACACAATTATTGGAATTAGAGGAAGAATTTAATCATAATTAATGTTCTTAATTAGTTGGCCACAAATTAATTCTGTTGTCTATCTTAAGAAAGGTAAATTACGGCAATTAATTATTACTGACGACCGACGACCGGCTCCACAATTAACTTTACTTTTGTCCAACCACTTATAGAGAGAAAGCTTGTTATGAAATACGTTGATGAATTTCGTGATCCCGTTAAAGCGGCAGGATTAATTCAACAAATTGAACAATTATCGATAAGAATCTCTGAAAAGCGGGAAAAAGTTACTAAAATTATGGAGGTTTGTGGGGGTCATACCCACTCAATTTTTAAATACGGTATCGAGGCAATACTTCCCGAAACTATCGAATTAATTCATGGTCCTGGATGTCCCGTTTGTGTAATGCCGCGAGGTCGTTTAGATGATGCCATTTTTCTCGCACAACAACCGAACGTAATTCTGACAACTTTTGGCGATACTATGCGTGTCCCCGGTTCCCATTTGAGTCTGCTGCAAGCGCGAGCAAAAGGTGATGATATTCGCATGGTTTATTCTCCTCGCGATGCCTTAAAAATTGCCAGAGAAAATCTCGATAAAGAAGTAATATTTTTAGCATTAGGGTTTGAAACAACCGTTCCTAGCACAGCTTTAACCGTTTTAGAAGCACAAAGAGATGGCATCAATAATTTTAGTTTATTTTCTAATCATGTGGTGATTATTCCCGCTCTGAAAGCCTTGTTAGATAACCCAGATTTACAGTTAGACGGTTTTGTTGGTCCCGGTCATGTTAGCATGGTAATTGGCACAGAACCCTATCAAGTTATTGCCCAAGAATATCATAAACCTGTGGTAGTTTCTGGGTTTGAACCCTTGGATATTCTGCAATCAATTTGGATGGTATTAAAACAATTAGATGAGCAGAGATGTGAGATCGAAAATCAGTACGATCGAGTGGTACAAAATCAAGGAAATAGAGTCGCTTTATCGGCAATCGACCAAGTTTTTGAACTGCGGGATCAGTTTGAATGGCGAGGTTTAGGAGAAATTGCTCAAGGAGGGTTAAAACTGCGAGATGAGTACAGTAATTTTGATGCGGAGAAGAAATTTACCTTACCCAATCAGCGCGTTAAAGATCACAAAGCTTGTCAGTGTGGCGAAATTCTTAAAGGTGTTTTAAAACCCTGGGAATGTAAAGTATTTGGGACTGCTTGTACTCCCGAACATCCCATCGGCACTTGTATGGTTTCTAGTGAAGGTGCTTGTGCCGCTTATTATAAGTATGGTAGAAATTAGTAAATTTTTTTACTGATTGGGTTCCTTTCCGGTGAGGAAACGCTAGAATTATCACCAGAAGAAATTAACAATCTCTCGGTGATAAAAAAGATGAAGATCAAAAATAATCTGGGTTTATTTGGCTTAACTACCTCTCTGCTGCTAGTTATCGCTTCGGAAATCGTTCTTGCTTCCCAAGAACAAACCCTAGAACTGCAACCAAGTCAACCCCCCAGCGCCGATTTTTTCAAACCCGTCACCAATCTAATTAAAGATTTAAACCATCAGGGAGTAACTATCACCGATCCCAATGATCCCATGGCGGTGCGCTACCGAGTCAATTCCCCCTGTCGCGGTTGTTCAGTTTATCTAGGCACGGGAGTTGCCAATCCTCGCACCCAGACTAATAATAATGGCATGGGAATCAATTTTGGTCTTGGTTTCACCATGCCTTTTTCACCCTAAATACCGATGACATATTTACGCCATTCGTGATTGTGATTCCCCCTAGTGTGCTTTAATAGCTCAAAGTGGAGACTACTGTAGGGACGACGCGGTTGGGCGTGCAGGGACATATTGGCCTCTTTTGGTGTACGATTGCCCTTATGCACATTACAACGCACACAAGCCGCCACTAAATTCTCCCAGGTATCACCCCCTCCGCGAGAACGGGGAATCACATGATCGATGGTTAATTGTTCACCTCGGTAGAGACAGTATTGACAGGTGTGATGATCTCGTTCGAGAATATTACGACGGGTTAAAGGAATTTCCTTGTAGGGAACACGGACGTATTGCCTAAGACGGATAACAGAAGGTAGCGGTAAGTCACGACAAACCACTTTTCCGTTATGTTCTAGGGATTCAGCTTTTCCTTTCAACAATAAAACGATCGCGCGCCGCCAACTGGTAATATTTAGCGGTTCGTAGGAGGCATTCAACACGAGAACCTTGCTCATAGGTGTCTGGAGATCGCTTGAATTTACCCCGCATGGTAACACAGATCACTGAGATTGGAACCTATTATTCATTGTTGGGGAAGTGGGGAGCTTTTTTCAGTGCGATTGCCGTTCTGGTAGGATTGGCAGTTAATCATATTATTAAAAACGGATTTAATATAATTAGCAAAACTAATGATATATATATATATATATATGCAAATAATTTATATATAATTGACAGTAAAAAGAAACGCCCTTAAGATGCTAACAAAAATTAATTTAGTGAATCAAGCTAGACATCCAAGCAGAAGGCATAAGTGGATTTTCCAATACTTCCCCCAATACTTCTAGAAGATGGCTCAAGTCTTTTGGGAGTAGATCAGACTTTGATGGCGACAGCACCATCTATGCTGGCTCCGACAACGCCAGAGGTGGTTCCTCAAGTCACACCTCTCACCCCATCTTCCCCTAGCAATTTTATTGCTCCCGTGAGCGCGACGGTGAGTGATAACTTAGCTAATCAAGGTGATTCTCTGCTATCAGTCCCGTTATTAGTTAATCAAGAGGCTGCTAATTTCTCCTTTTCAGACCAAGATACTTCTTGGACAGGAACCCCTCAAATCAGTCAGTTAGATGATTTAGGCGAGGTTTTAGTCGTTCCGGGTAATCCCTCAGAAAGGGTGAATATGGTTGTCCAGTGGACATTGCGAGAGGCAGATTTTAATAATGAAGTGGGATTCTTTCTGGTGGATCCTTTAGGTGGGGTAGAAGGTATCGCACCTGGTGAACCAGGATTCGCCGAAGCCGCTTTAAGCAGTCCCAGCCGACAAACTCTCTTCAATTCGGGTAATCAAGCAGGAAATTGGCGGGAATTTACTGTTCCAGGAGGGAGTCGTCTAGGGTTTTATTTAATTCAAAACAGTACTAGCGCTAATTGGTTAGAAAATAATCGACAAAATCAGGGTCAATCGGGGTTAGCTTTTTTCTCCCTGAAAGGAGCTAATCCTGATAATTTTGATCATTCCCAAAGTAGTCATCTTGGCCGCGGAATCTGGCGGTTTAACTGGGAAGATTTGACGGGTGGAGGAGATCAAGATTTTAACGATGTGGTTTTTAATATTGCTCAAGCAGGAATTGTCTTACCCGGAGCAAAAGGAAAGCAGGTTCCCCTCACAGTGGAGACTGTCAGTCAGGATAATACTTTTCAAAACGAGATGGGTTATTACCTGGTTGATACCCCAAATGGCGAGATTGATGGGATTAAACCAGGGGATCAGGGTTATTTAGATGCGGCCTTGTCAGGCGATCGCCACCAGGTAATTTTTGCCTCTGGGAAAGCGTTTGATAGTAAAACGTTTAACGTCCCTTCTGGGAAATATTTGGGATGGTATCTAGTCGCTAATGGGACGACAGAGCAGGCGATCGCCAAGGGAGAAAATGCCCCGCCGGTTTTCTTTTCCTATGCGGCGGCCAATGAGGATGGTTTAAATCATGTCCATGCTCAACAGGATAGTCAGACCTGGGCCTGGGAAGATTTTTGGGGCGGCGGCGATCGCGATTTTAATGATTTAGTATTTCGGTTCAGTTTTGGGGAACCAATTGGAGAACCGATTCAGTTACCGTCTTTGAGCATTGAAAATACCACAGTGACGGAGGGGAATATAGGAACTGAAGCTGCTAATTTTACAGTTCGTTTATCAGCCCCTACAAACACAACAGTTACGGCTCAATTTACAACGAAAGATGGAACTGCCCAAGCGGGTACAGATTATGAATCTTCGACGGGAATTTTGACGTTTGCACCGGGAGAAGTGGAGAAAAATATCGCAGTTGCTGTGAAGGGCGACACAATTAGCGAGCCTACGGAAACCTTCACGGTCAATTTAACAGGAGTGACCAATGCTATTCTGATTCAAGGTGAGGGAATTGGCACAATTCTAGATAATGATAATTCGCCGAATCCACCTGATAATAACCCTCCTGTCACCGATGCAGATAAGACTATTACTTTACCAGAAGATAGTCAACCTATCCCCTTAAATATTAATCCACCTACAGATATTGATGGGGATACTTTAACGGTTTCTGTCACTCAATTACCTGATAACAGCAAAGGAAGAATCACTTTAGCTGATGGTACAGTTATTAATGTGGGTGATGAGATTTCGATTAATTCTCTAACTTCTTTGCTTTACACCCCTCTAGCAGATGTTAATGGTAATGGTGGCAATTTTGTTTATACTGTGAGTGATGGTAAAGGGGGGAATGATAGTCAAACCATTAGTTTTATTATCACCCCTGAGAATACTTCTGCTAATAACCCTCCTGTCACCGATGCAGATAAGACTATTACTTTACCAGAAGATAGTCAAACTATCCCCTTAAATATTAATCCACCTACAGATATTGATGGGGATACTTTAACGGTTTCTGTCACTCAATTACCAGATAACAGCAAAGGAAAAATAACTTTAGCTGATGGTACAGTTATTAATGTGGGTGATGAGATTTCGATTAATTCTCTAACTTCTTTGCTTTACAGACCTTTAGCAGATGTTAATGGTAATGGGGGCAATTTTATTTATACTGTGAGTGATGGCAAAGGGGGGAATGATAGTCAAACCATTAGTTTTATTATCAATCCCAGTAACTTAATTGTTTCTGCTGTTTCCGCGAATAATGCTCCTGAATTTACGACTAATCCTGAGTTAAAGATTATTGTCGGTAATGATTATAGTTATGATGCAAATGCCGTTGATGCGGATAATGATACCTTATTCTACTCCCTCTCCCTTGCCCCTGATGGTTTAACCATTGACAATAATACTGGTGTTTTAAGTTGGCAATCCCCAACAATCGGCAATTATAACATCTCTATTTCAGTGGAAGATGGTAAAGGGGGAAGGGATACCCAAACTTATAATTTAGGGGTAGTAACCAACGTTATTGATTCTCAACCAAATCGTCCTCCAGTATTCGTTTCCAATCCCGTCGTTTATGGTAATCTCAACACTGAATATCGTTATGATGCTGATGCGACTGATGCTGACAATGATAATTTAACCTATTCTGTCATCAATGCCCCTAATGGCTTGGTAATCAATCAAAATACAGGTGTTGTTACATTCACTCCCACCGTCTCAGGAGAAAGCAAGATAACCTTACAAGTTGATGATGGTAAGGGTGGTATTGCGACTCAGGCTTATACTTTATTAGTCTTAGAAAAAGAAACGAATAATTATGCACCTGTGATTATCAGTGAACCCGTAACACGGGCTACTAAAAAGCTAACTCAAGGTGAATCGGAAGTAATAGACTTGTCAACATGGTCAAGAGTACAATATGAGCTTAATTCTCAATCCGATGCCAATTGGATACTGAGTTCTGACAATACAAAAGTTGAACAAACAATTAATGCTGATGCGAGCATATTATTAAGCGACTTTAACCTTAATAGTGACAGAATTGAAGGGAGTTGGCGAGTTAATACATCTAACGATGATGATTTTATGGGTTTTGTCTTTGGATATCAAGACTCTCAACATTTTTATCTTTTTGATTGGAAACAATCTAATCAAGATGATTTATTAGGATTTGCAGAACAAGGTATGAGTATCAAAGTAGTCAATGCTGATTCTGCTCTTACGGGACGAGATTTTTGGTCAACTATTGGTAATGAAGATAGGGTGAAAACAATATTCCATAATACAGTCTCTTGGTCAGATTTCGTAGATTATCAGTTTTCCTTAGATTTTACCCCAGGTGAATTTACGATTACAGTGAGTCAAGGAGACACGATTTTAGAATCTGTAACTATTGAGGATGATACATACACCTCTGGCCAATTTGGATTCTATAATTATTCTCAAGGTAATGTTATTTATCAGGGATTTACTCAATCCGAAATATTTTCAGGGGAATATTCCTACGATGTAGAAGCGATCGATCCTGATGAGGATAATTTAACCTATTCTTTAGTTGATGCTCCTCAAGGAATGAGCATTGATAATTTAACAGGAGAAATTCTCTGGAATACAGCAGGTAAAACTGTTGGTAACTATGATATTTCTGTTAAGGTTACGGATAATCGTGGGGGTGTGGATACTCAAGAGTTTGTTATTGCGTTAAATAATGCTTTATTAGGAACAATTGAAGGGGTTAAATGGGAAGATACCAACGGTAATGGAAGATGGGATTCAGCTAATTTTGAAGACTTTGTTGATATATCATCCATGAGACTCAAGGGTGATAGCAAAATAGTTAATTCTAAAATTGCCAGCAATAAAGACGTTTTAAGATTAGCAGAATCAAAATCATTTTCATCGGGAAATGCTTTACTCAAAAATCCTTTTAGCTTTGTAGGAGAAAATGGAGAAAATTTATCTTTCTCTACTAACTTTAGTTTTTCAATCTCTGATTCGAGAGGACTACCTAGAGATGAAGATGGTGAGGGTGCGGATGGACTTTCCTTTATTGTTAGTCCAACAGAAAACGTAGGAAGTGCTGGGGGAGGAATTGGTTACGCAGGTTTAAAAAATACTGTTGTTATTGAACTAGATACTTACAATAATGGTAGCCAAGATCAAAATAATGGTAATCATATTGGTATTAATGTTAATGGAAGCACAACTTCTCTTGTCCAGACAAATATTGCCACTAGATTTAATAATGGTGAGATTTGGAATGTTTGGATTGACTATGACGGCACATCAAACCGATTAGAAGCAAGAGTTTCTCAAAATTCTAATCGTCCTGTCGAAGCAACAGTTTTCTCTACCGTTAATATTCCTGATATTCTAGGACAGAATGACTTTTTTGTTGGTTTTACTGCGGCTACAGGTCAGGCAGTAGGAAACCATGATATTATTTCTTGGAAATTTACTAGCGATGAACCTGCTTTAGAAGGAATTACCGTCTATCTTGACTCAAATAATAATGGCACTTTTGATAACAATGAGTCTAGTCAAATCACCGATGAAACAGGACAATATCAATTCACTGGGTTAGAAGCAGGTACTTATATTGTCAGGGAAATTGTACCCACAGATTATAAACAAACTTATCCTGGTGGACAACCTACAGATTCTCTGGGAGATGGTTTTGCTGATGTTATTCTTGACTACTTTAACAGTGGTGCTGGATCATTTGATGAACCTTACGGTAAAGATAATAATGGAAATTCACCAGTATTAGTAAATACTGATATTATTTTGGGGAGTGACACTTTAGGAGCATTATCACTTCCAACTATGTCTTATGTAACTGTTGGTTTTACGGATGAAATAATTATTGATAAGACAGGAAATGATATTTTTGTTAATGAGTCAGGTGCTGCGGGGGATCAAGCAGATATTTATGTTAGTTCCAACTTTGTGGATTTTGTTTTATTAGGAAGGGGCAATGGTGGTCAAACCTCTGTTTTTGATCTTGCTTCGATCAACTTTACTGAACCAGTTCGAGCTATAAAAATTGTTGGACTTGACACGAAAGGTTCGATACCCGGTTTTGATGTTATCAATGTACAAGGATTACCCGGTAGCATTGCTAGTCCAGATTTTTATACTATAAAACTAAAAGAGGGAGAAACTGTTAGTAACATTAATTTTGGCAACCAAAAAATTGATCAACCCATAGCTAACCAAGCTCCCGTATTCACTAGCACAGCACCTAAAACTGCCCAAATAGGACAATTATTAACCTATCGAGCCACTGCTACCGATGCCAATAATGACAGGTTAACCTATAGCTTACTCAATCAACCTGAAGGCATGGCAGTTGATGCAGAAACTGGTAGCTTAATTTGGCAACCGAAACAAAGTCAAATCGGTAATAATCGAGTAGTTTTGCGAGTGTCTGACGGTAAAGGAGGCATTGCTACTCAAGAATTTTTCCTCAATACTAAAGGGATTAACACCCCACCGCAAATTATCTCCTCTCCTAACACCGTTACCCTGATTAATAATACCTACAGCTATGAAGTAAGAGCCACTGATTTTGATAATGATACCCTGACCTATAGCCTAATTAATCCCCCGGAAGGGATGACCATTAATACCAATACTGGACTAATAGCATATACCCCTACTAACTTAGGAAAACAAACCGTTGAAATCAAAGTTAGCGATGGTTTTGGTGGGACTAACACCCAATCCTATCAATTACAAGTTTTAGCTACATTAGACAATAACTTACCTAGTATTACCAGCACACCTAAAATCATCATTGGTGCTGGGGGATTATATCAATACGATGTCGAGGCTAATGATCCCGAAAATACCGCTATTAGCTACAATTTAACGGTTAAACCCAATGGGATGACTATTGATACAAATACAGGTTTAATTACTTGGCAAACTCAAAACACCACTAACGGTGATTTTCAAGTTACAGTCACAGCGACGGATGCAGATGGTGGAATTGCCTATCAAAATTACTATATCCGAGTTACCCCTAATCAGGCACCGATTATTAGTTCTCAGCCGTTAGAATTAGCTCAATTAGGCGTTACTTACAAATATGATGTTATTGCCAAAGATGCAGATAACGACACTTTAACCTATAATCTCTTGCAAGCACCTCAAGGTTTAACTATTGATCAATTTGGCCGTATTCGTTGGCAATCTGCATCCCAAAATCAAGGTATTTATCCTGTGACGATTCAAGTCAGCGATGGACGCGGGGGAATCACCACTCAAACCTATAACTTAACCCTTAGCAATAATGATATTACTAATCCGGTAGTGGAATTAGGCTTTAATAGTAACCTGATTAATATTGGTCAAAGTATTAATTTCCAAGTTCGAGCAACGGATAATATCGAAGTTAAAACCCTCACTTTGACGGCTAATACAACTCCGCTAACTCTTAATCCTAATAGTCCCAATGGACAAATTAATACTGCCACTTTTGTCGGTCAAAAAGCAGGACTTTATCAAATTATTGCTACTGCTACCGATGCAGCCGGTAATCAGGATACAGAAACAATTGAAGTGCGGGTACTTGATCCCAGTGATACCGAAGCACCTGTTGTTGAAATTAACAAGACTAACTTAGAAGCCACCCAAGGCATTATCAAGTCGCCTACAGATATTATTGCTACCATCACAGATGATAACCTCGAATTTTATCGAGTGGAAATTGCCCCGATTGAAGCAGTTGATTTAAGCAATATCGGGGAAAATGATCCAGATTATACTTTATTGACAAAAGGCACTCAAAATGTTACTAATCAGCAGGTAGCTAATCTAGATCCTCGTTTGTTGGCAAATGGAAGTTATCTAATAAAAATGACCGCTTTTGATTTTAGTGGTAATGGTAATGTTCAAGGCGTTATTTTAAATGTGACAGGACAAAATAAACCGGGTGACTTTTCTTTAGAATATACCGACCTATCTATTCCTTTAACTGGTATTCCCATTGAAATTGTCCGTCGTTATAATAGCTTAGAAAGTGCAAGCCAAGGAGATTTTGGCTATGGTTGGGATTTAGGTTTACAAGATGCCAAAATTGTCGAGTCTTCCCCTGATGGACGAGATTTAAGTGAGGCTAATTCCGATTTATTTGGAACTTCTAATACCTTCTCCGTCGGGACACGAGTAACTTTAAATACTCCCGATGGTCGCCGCGTTGGATTTACTTTTAATCCTGTACCAGTTTCTGCTAGTTTCTTCGGTGCAATTTATGCTCCTAGCTTTACTCCCGATGCGGGGGTATTTGATAAATTGGAAGTAGAAAACACTCCGTTAACTATTCGTAGTGACGGTACTGTAGGAGCATTTTTATTCAGTTTTCTTGGTTATAATCCCTCGCAATATAAATTAACCACCAAAGATGGAACGGTTTATAACTATGATCAGAATTTTGGTTTAATTGATGTCACCGACAGAAATGGCAATAAATTAACCTTCTCCGATGAGGGTATTATTAGCTCAACGGGTGCTGAAATTGACTTTATTCGAGATGCTCAAGGTCGCATTACTGAAATTATCGATCCTGATGGTAAATCTATTAAATATGTTTATGATAGCAACGGTGATTTAATTGAGGTGATTGACCGCACTAATAACACCACCGAGCTAGTTTATGATGACCCAAATCGTCAACACTTCTTAACAGAAATTATTGATCCCTTGGGACGCAGTGCGACTCGTACAGAGTATGACGATAAAGGACAGATTAGCAAGATTATTGACGCTAACGGTAATGAATTAAATATCACCTTTGATAATGCTACTAATAGCCAAACTGTTAAAGATCCTTTTGGTAAGACTATTACCCGGGTTTTTGATGCTCAGGGTAACGTCATTCAAGAAGTTGATCAATTAGGGGGCATTACTTTACGCACTTACGATGAAGATAATAACCTGTTAAGTGAAACCGATCCCGAAGGTAATATCACCAGTTATACCTATGATAGTCGAGGTAATAAGCTGACAGAAACCGATGGGGAAGGTAACAAGAAAACCTTTACTTATAACCAAAGTAACGACATCTTGACAGAGACTACTGCTTTAGGTTTTGTCACCACTTACACCTATGATAATAACGGTAATCTCACTAAACGGGAAGACACAGAAAGCAATGTTACTGAATATAAATATGACTCCTTGGGACTTTTAACCACTGTCACCGATGCTAATGGTAAAATTAGTAACTTTAAGTATGATAATCGTGGTAACTTAACTGAATTAACCGATCCGACGGGAGCAAAAACCACCTTTACCTATGATAGTAATGGACGAGTAGCGAGTGTTACTGATGCTTTGGGTGCTATTACTAATTATATCTATGATGCTCAAGGACGCTTGATTGAAAAAGCTGATCCTGAAGGGAGTAGTTGTGGTTGTGCAAGGGGTATTACTAAAACCGAATATAACGCCGCTGGGGAAAAAGTAGCCGAAATTGACGCCTTAGGAAGACGCACAGAATACCGTTATAATGATCGTGGTTTATTGATTGAAACCATCTTACCCGATAGCACTCCTGATAATTTAAGCGATAACCCTCGCACCCAAAATGAATACGACGCTTTAGATCGTTTAACGAGTTTTATTGATGAATTAGGACGTAAAACTATCTATGTTTATGATGCTTTAGGGCGAGAAATTGAAGTAATTTATCCTGATAGTACCCCTGACAATTTAACCGATAATCCCCGCACTAAGAAAGAATACGATAAAGCTGGGCGAAAAATTGCCGAAATTGACGAATTGGGTAATCGTACCGAATATGACTATGATAAGAGTGATCGCCTTTTAACTGTTACTAATGCCCTGAATCAAATTACTAGCTATAATTATGATGCAGACGGGCGACAAATTGCCAAAACAGATGCGTTAGGGCGCATCACTGAGTATGATTATGACGAGCTTGATCGTCTTCTTACCACAACTTATGCTAATAATACGGTAATGACTACCACTTATGATCCTTTAGGACGAGTGATAGCAGAAACCGATTTAGCAGGAAATACCACTAATTATGAATATGACGCTTTAGGAAGACTAACGGCGGTAATTGATGCTTTAAATCAACGCACTGAGTATAAATATGACTTAGTGGGTAATTTAATCGAGCAGAAAGACGCAAATGGTAACATCACTAAGTTTGAATATGACAGTTTACGCCGTCTAAAAGCTACCATCTTACCTGGTGGACAACGTAACGAGACAATTCACGATAAAATCGGTAATTTAATCAAAGTAACTGACTTTAATGGAGCAGTCACCACCTATAAATATAATGAGCGTAATTGGTTAACCGAAAAATCCTTCTCTGATGGTACAGCTACGGAAACCTTTACCTATACCTTGACGGGGGAATTAGCTACCGTTATCGATAACCGAGGGATGACAAATTATGTTTATGATGAGCGTGACAGATTAATTAGTCGTACCGAACCCGATAACCGTACTATTAGCTATACTTACGACAAGGCTAGTAATATTCTTACCTTAACCGTACCTTCAGGCACAACTACTTATACTTATGATGGGTTGAATCGCCTTGATACTGTTAAAGATGCCGATAATGGAGTAACAGACTATAATTATGATGCGGTGGGTAATTTGATTAAAACAGTCTTCCCCAATGGGGTGATTGAAAATCAACAATATGACTTATTAAATCGCTTAACCTACCTCGAAAACCGCAACTCTACGGGTATTATTTCTAGTTATGCTTATACCCTAGATGCAATGGGTAATCGGGTGAAAGTGGTAGAAAATGATGGTCGTACAGTGGAGTACACTTATGACAATCTCTATCGTTTAACTCAAGAGAAAATTACTGACACTGTAGCAGGTAACAAAACGATTACTTATAGTTTTGATGCAGTAGGAAATCGTTTAGAAAAAGTCGATTCAGTGGCAGGTAAAACTACCTATAACTATGATAAAAACGACAGATTATTAAAAGAAATCCTTGGCGGAAATGTTACCCAATATCAATACGATGATGAGGGTAATCTCCTTGCTAAGGTAGAAAATGGCGCAACTACCACTAATTATGAGTGGAATGCTAAGGGTGAATTAACCGCAGTAGAAGTCACGGAAAACGGCGAAACCGGACGTATCGAGTTTGAATATGATCATAATGGTATCCGAGTGGCGATTGATGTGGATGGTGAGGTGACTCGCTTCTTAATCGACAATAATCAACAGCAATACGCCCAAGTGATTGAGGAATATCAAACTAATGGTACAGTTAATACTACCTATACTCACGGTTGGGATTTAATCTCTCAAAATGACGGTGCAAATCGGATTTACTATCAAGTAGATGGTTTAGGTAGCACTCGTTTAATGACGGGTAATAATGGTTCTGTTATCGTAGAATATGATTATGATGCTTATGGTAATTTAACCCGTAAAGTAGGGGATGCGGAGAATAATTATCTGTTCGCTGGTGAGCAGTTTGATGAGGCGGTAGATGGTTATTATTTACGAGCAAGGTATTATGATCCTAATACCGGGCGTTTTGCTTCCGTTGATCCGTTTGAGGGTTACAATAATCAACCGATAACCTTGCATGATTATTTATACGCTGGGGTTAATCCTGTAAATGCGATCGATCCTAGTGGGGAGGTGGCTATAATTGAATATCGTCCTCTTCTAAACTATATAACACCATTTCTAGGGGATGTTGGTACTCTCACTGATATTGGGAATGCCTTCTACTGCCCGAAAGAGCCAAAATTTCCCACCCAAAATGATAATTTACGAGCATTATATGGTTTTTCTGTCCCTCTTGTTCTTGCTTTTCTCAGAGCAAGCCCAATTTTACTCGGCAGTTCATTAAGCATACCTTTGATACTCCTTTTTTACAGTTATTATTGCCCTATTATTGTAAATTTATATTCTTCAATAAGTTCAGCATTATCTTCAGTAAATCAGCGCTAGTAATCTTGTAGTAGTGCGATCGCCGCTCTTGTAGGGTGCGTTAGTGCGATCGCCGATCTTGTAGGGTGCGTTAGGCGGCGATAATTTCTGTTAAAAAACCAAAATCAATAATCCGCCGTAACGCACCAACTTCATAATCAAATTGGTGCGTTACGCTTACGCGCTTCGCACCCTACTGGACTGTTTCAACTAAAATAGGGCAATAGATTTCGGCTTAAAGTCTTAGATTATAAAATTTATAGCATTTTTCTAATACACCAAATTAGCTGAAACAGTCCACTAGCTATGATACCTTGGGAGTATGACAACGACAAAATTTGAGAGTGCGCTGTTTAGGGGGAGATTGAACTAGAATTGAGTTTATGAACTTACAATTTGAGTGGGATAACCCCAAGGCAAAACTTAATCTCAAAAAGCATGGCATCAATTTTGAAGAAGCCAAGGCTGTTTTTCGAGATCCTTTAGCCTACATTTTTGATGATGAGTGGCATTCGGTCGGTGAAAAACGAGAAATTATTATCGGACACGATGACAAGAATCGTCTTTTAGTAGTTTGTTTTACTGAAAGAAATCAAATGATTCGTATTATCAGCGCACGTTTAACAACCAAAAAAGAACGCCAAGACTATGAAAAATACACAGGATTCTGAAACCAAACAAAATTTACAAGATGACCTACTTCCTGAATATAACTTTGATTATACTAAGGCTCATCCTAATCGTTTTGCTTCTCAGGTAAATGAAATAAAAATAACTGTCACCTTAGAACCAGATGTCGCTAAAGTTTTCAAAAATTCTGAAGATGTAAACAAAGCACTGCGAGCTATCTTATCCGCTATCCCTGAAAAATAAGTGCGATCACCGATCTTGTAGCCGCTCTTGTAGGGTGCGTGTTTGCGGTTACCAATTCGGTAAAAAAACAAAATTAACAATCCGCGCCCCGCGCATCAACTTTATTATTAAATTGGTGCGTTACGCTTTCGCGCTTCGCACCCTACGATTTATGTTTTTGTTTGAGCGCGATCGTTTATAATCAAAATATCATTATTTTGGAGTAAAAGAAAAATGCGTAAACAGACCATTCAATATACATCATCTTTAGATGCTTTGATTGCTGTTGCCAAGCGACTTAGCGTCTATGAAAACCAACATAAAATGGATTCTGAAGATTTTTATAACGAATACAATCAGGGAACATTGTCAGATGATATAATATTTATAGAATGGGCAAACGATTATCGTCATTACCTTGCTTTGCGTCAAGAACTAGAACAAATATTAAATCATGCTGCTTAAACTTTTATCTGATTACCTCAATCAAGTAGAGCAAGCAATTGTGCAGTGTGAAAATGCTTATGTAGAACGTTATCAAGAAGAAATACTGACATCACAAAGAGCCAATTTAAGAATTAGGTTGCGTTTCAAGCAGACCCATTTATTAGAAATAAACGAAGCTATAGTAATCACAGACAATTACTTAGAATTCCTAGATTATCGTTACCATTTACAAGATGAAAAAACCAACCTAGTTTTTCGTTATGATAATACCCCTCACTTTCCCAATCTCTCTACTTTTACCCATCACAAGCATTTCCCAAACGATGTAATTAGTTGTCAAAAACCTGAAATTACTCAAGTCTTAAAAGAAGCAACAGAGTTATT
>NZ_JADBSZ010000010.1:0-8598 GCF_020246425.1 Microcystis sp. M079S1 | reverse complement strand
TTTCTAACACTTTCTGGTATAGTTCACTTATCATTTTCGTTATTTAGGTCATATATGGTAAATATGACTTATCTTTTTTTGGAGTCTGTGTCTGTATTTTATGCTACATAAGCTTTTCAGCTTGCTTGTCCCCCTGTCAGATCAATTCGCCATTCATTAGGTTCGCCTCGATTAGAAATATATTCAAATTGGTCTAATTTCATGATTTTAATCTCCTTGGTCACAAAAATCGTCAATAGGGTCAGCTTTTCATCGTTCACCCTAAACTTCATACTAACTCAAAACACCAGAAGGAATCCCTAAGATATCCTCAATTTTAGGTAAATCTTCTAGGGGAATTACCCAGCCTTCATCCTCAAAACCAACGATTTCAATTAAGATTGAGAATATTAATACTCGACAGGATAAGAGTTTCATATATCTAGAATGTATCAAACTAATCGGTCATGACTATAAAAACAAATCTGGGGGTAGATAACCCCCTTGTGTACAAACGATCTGGCAAATACATAAGAACTAATTAGCTGATGGTCTGAGTTTTTGTTGTATTTTAGCCTTTATTCGAGCAATAAAGCTGGATTTGTTCTTTTTTTCGGGATCTTCGTAGACAAAATTTTTGGCACTACCATCTTCTAATATTCCAATTAACTTTAAACTAGGTGCTTGTCTCTGTTGTTTTAGTGACTCAGACATAATAGTTTCGGTTCTTCGTTACTTAGTATGGTTCGATAGGGTGGCATAAATCGACTAAATCCTTATCTGGCAAGAGATTTAATTGATTAGTTCGCTCTAGATCGAAAACAATTAACAAAAATCGCCAAATGTCTTTCCCTATAAGAGTTTCATTCCTTATAACCCTGTACGTTGCATAAGACAAACCGAAGAGCCAATTTACTTTAACGGTAGTAAGCTAAACGGCTTTTACTTCGGATCACCGATATAGACTCCAAAAGGGTTATAGCTATTGGATCATGCAGGTTAAGCGCCGTTTAGCTTATTAAATATTTATGATTGAGTTTATGTAAAACGGGTACATCTCATACCATTTGGGTGCACGCAGTGCGCCCCTACCATTGGTGCAATAATATTATTGTAGGGGCGAATTGCATTCGCCCCCGTAATTATATGATTCCCCAATGGTAGGGGCGCATCGTGGTTAGTGAGTTTATCGAACTGCGTGCGCCCAATATAATATAGATATTTCTACAAAATTGAGATGCAGCCTTAACTTAAGCCTATATTCTTGGATATAAACTTGATTCTAGAAAAACTATTGGTAATCAGAAAATGCTGACTTCATCGCCTCCCAATCTCTCGCAACTTGCCCTTTTATTTCTCAAAATCGGCATTATCGGTTTTGGTGGTCCGGCTGCCCATATCGCTTTAATGGAGGAAGAAGTGGTTAAGCGTCGCAGTTGGATGACCAAGGAGCGATTTCTCGATTTGGTGGGGGCCACTAATCTGATTCCTGGTCCCAATTCCACGGAAATGGCGATTCATATCGGTTATATTTTTGGGGGTTTAGCGGGTTTAATAATCACGGGGGTTTGTTTTATTACTCCTGCGGTGTTAATTACGGGTTTTCTAGCGTGGATTTATACTACCTACGGGACTTTACCCGATGTCGCTCCGATTTTTGCGGGGATTAAACCGGTAGTAATTGCGGTGATTTTTCAGGCACTCTGGCGCTTAGGCAAAAAGGCACTGAAAACCCGTCAATTACTCTTCATCGGATTGGGAGTTATCGGATTATTAATCTTAGGTTTAAATGAAATTATCGCTTTACTGTTAGGCGGAATTATCGGGATGTTTATCCTAAAAAAATTCGCAACTTTTCCCCTGATTGTGGCAGGAATAGGCGGTGCGACGGCGGTTGCTACTCCTAGCAATATCCCACCGACATTAACAGGATTAGGGCTATTTTTCCTCAAGGTGGGTAGTGTTTTATTTGGTAGTGGTTATGTGTTAGTTGCCTTTTTAGAAGGGGATTTAGTGCAGGGGAGAGGATGGTTAACCCAGCAACAATTATTAGATGCCATTGCTGTGGGTCAATTTACCCCCGGTCCGGTGTTATCTACAGCCACTTTTATCGGTTATCAAATATTAGGAGTATCGGGGGCAATTGTGGCGACTCTAGCGATTTTCTTTCCTTCTTTTATCTTTGTTTTATTACTTAATCCTCTCATTCCTAAACTGAGAGAATCCGCTTGGGCAGCGGCTTTTTTAGACGCAATTAATGCTAGTGCCGTGGCTTTAATGGTAGCAGTAATTTTTAATTTAGCTCTAGCTACTTGGTTACAACCCTACGGTAATTTAACTTTTAATTTATTGGCTATTATTTTATCTCTTATCTCCGCTATTCTTTTACTACGTTTTCAGATTAATTCTACTTGGTTAATTCTTGCTGGTGCGCTTATTGGTTTGCTCTTAAAACAATTAGGTTAGGGGGAAATAAGTAAATGGTTCTAATTAAATAGATTTTGCCTTTAATCCCCCCTTGATCCCTAGGGTTGATTCAAGGTAGGGTTGATTTAAGGTAGGGTTGATTCAAGGTAGGGTTGATTCAAGGTAGGGTTGATTCAAGGTAGGGTTGATTCAAGGTAGGGTTGATTCAAGGTAGGGTTGATTCATGAATCAACCCTACCCTTGATACCCCCTTAATAAGGGGGGTGCTGATTAGCTAAACTGAGCTTTTCTACCCAGTTATAAATCTGATCGCGATCTAGTCTATAGCTGAGGGGATGGGCGATTAATCGAGCGCTACTAGCAAATAATTCGGCAATTTCTACTAAACCATTTTCGCGTAAAGTTCGACCGGTGGAAACTAGGTCAACTATCGCTTCTGACATCCCCGTAATCGGGCCTAATTCTACGGAACCATAGAGAGGTATAATCTCGACGGGAATATCTAAACGACGAAAATAATCCTTAGCACAATTGACAAATTTTGAGGCCACTTTACCGTGATGGGGAATATCTAAGGGACTTTGATAGGGACTATCAGCAGGGACAGCTACCGACATCCGACAGTAACCAAATTTTAGGTCAATTAAATTAGCCACATCGGGAGATTTTTCCAATAAAACATCATAACCGGCGATGCCTAATTGTGCCTGACCGTATTCTACATAAACTGGTACATCTGTTGCTCGTACTAATAACGCTTTCGCTTGGTTAGTGGGATCAGTAATCTGTAATTGGCGATTTTTTGAGTCAAGAAAGGCACTAAAATCTAAGCCAATTTTCTGAAATATTTGGATACTTTCGTTTAGTAAAGCACCCTTCGGTAAGGCAATTGTTAGCATAGAGGGAATTATGAATTGGGGTGTGGGGAGGTGGGGGGAAGTGGAAATTATGAATTATGAATTATGAATTATGAATGGGGGTGTGGGGTGTGGGGTGTGGGGTGTAGGGAGTGGGGAGCGGGAATTATAAATTATGAATTATGAATTATGAAGTGGGGAGTGGGGAGAAGGGAGCAGGGAAAACAAATAAAAATAGTCTCCTGACTCCTATCTCCTATCTCCTATCTCCTATCTCCTGTCTCCTGACTCCTGACTCCTGACTCCTGAATCCTGACTCCTAACAGCTAAAATCATAACTGATAACTGATAACCGAGATGGCAGTAAGTTCTCTAATGACCACATCAGCTAATTGTAAATCTTGATGGTTTTCCGGTTGCCAACTAATTGCGATCGCTGCTGCTGATTTTGCCTGTTTAGCCATTTCCCAATCGGCCTTAGTGTCCCCCACCATCAGGGTTTTGTCCACTGCGGTCCCCAAAGCTTGACAGGTTTCTTGCAATAATAAGGGATCCGGTTTACTTAAACCTCGATCGCATCCCTGGGCAATTTTAATATAATTTAATAGGCCATTTTCCTTGACAAATTGCTCAACTCGTGCTGTGGTATCGGAGGAAAGAATCGCTAATTGTAAACCGGCTGCGTGCAGATAACGAATTACTTCTAAACATTGGGGATAGAGGGGATTTAAGCGGGGGGGAACCTTTTCATCGGCCGCTTGAAAGGCCGCTTTTGCGATCGCAATTGCCGTTAACCAATCCCGGCCGGTGGAAGCAATACAACCGGCAGCGACGATATGATTATCTCTGCGGCTGCCTACTGCCATTAAACCAGCAGGATTGAGACTATTTGCCCCAATACCGAAAGTTTTGGTTAATAAAGACTCTAAACCCGGAATTTGCGATTCAATGGCTTGTATCCGGGCTATAGCTCGATCGTACCAGAAAGCTCGCGAATCCTCTAGCGTACCGTCCTTATCAAAAACAATCCCTTGAATATCTCTAAATTCTCGATTACCACAGCGAATTATCGGCAAATAAACCCCCTTATTTTTATTGAATGTCATCCGTCAGCTAAGAGGCATTTTAACCGCCTATTATTAGATTAGCTGAATCTTCCTCACCCCCTCTTACCCTGGGGTCGTTTGATTCTCTCTTATGTCATTCTCTCAAATCCTTATCTGGTAACGTTTTTAGTCGATTTCTCGGAAATATATAGCTGAAAATTTGTCAAAACATAGTGCTTTGTAGGTTGATTCATGAATCAACCTACTCAACAAGCAATTTAAATGCGCGGGCAGCCCACTGCATTTTACTCCTCAAAGGCGGCCTTTTGCTGACGGACTAAATCGACACCGCGGGAAGTTCCCAGACGAGTGGCCCCGGCCTGGATAAGAGCGATCGCTTGTTCTAGGGTGCGAATTCCGCCGGATGCTTTAATTCCTACCCGGCCTTTGCTAATTTCCTTGAGAAACTTGACATCGCTAACCGTTGCACCTCCAAACCAGCCGGTACTGGTTTTTAGATAACTGACTCCTGCATCCATGCAAATTTCCGCCGCTAAACGTTTCTCGGTGTCCGTCAGTTGCGAGGTTTCCAGAATCGCTTTCACCGTCTGGCCGGTTTCCTGACAAATACTAGCAATTTCTTGGAATAATTGCTCAGATTTCCCATCTTTTAGCCAACCGAGATTAATAACCACATCTAACTCCTTGGCACCATTATCTACGGCTTCTAAAGCCTCATAACGTTTAACTGCGGAGGTAGTGGCCCCTGCGGGAAAACCAATTACGGTAGAAACTAAAGTTTTTTTGCCGTGGAGTAACTGCACCGCTTGCTTAACGGCAGCGGGATAAACGCAGACGGTGGGAAAACGATATTGTTCGGCCTGTTGACAGTAAGCCTCTAATTGTTCACGGGTGGCGGTGGGGATGAGGAGAGAATGGTCGATATATTGTGCTAAATCTAGATCAGAATCGGTGATAGCCATTATCTAAGCCTCAATATAGTCAATCGATCGCTATTTTCTCATTTTATGGAAATCGCACAGCAAAGTCATCTCTCGTTAACCTAGAAATTCCGAGACTAGCAAAAATCCAGTAACCTAGGAAGAAACCGTCACAAGTGAAGACTAGGAGACAATAGACCTATGTTAGAAGCGTATCATCAGCACGTTGCCGACCGAGCGAAATTAGGTATCCCTCCCCTTCCCCTCAATGCTCAACAAACGGCGGAATTATGCGAAATACTCAAAAATCCGTCCGAAGAACTCAAAGGAGAATTGCTGACCCTGCTGCGTGACCGTGTTCCCCCCGGAGTTGACGAAGCGGCCTACGTTAAAGCGGGATTTTTAACAGGAATTGCCAAAGGTGAAATAAAATCTAGCGTTATCTCCCCCCAGGGTGCGGTTAGCTTACTGGGAACCATGGTCGGCGGTTATAACGTTCATTCTCTGATTGAACTGCTGAAATCCAGAGATATTAATATCGCCGCTGCCGCTGCCAGCGCTTTAAGTAAAACCCTGCTGGTATTCGACGCATTTAACGAGGTTTTGGAATTATCCGACACCAATCCCTATGCTAAACAGGTTATCGATGCTTGGGCCAATGGTGCTTGGTTTATCGCTAAACCGAAACTCGCTAAAGAAATTACCGTCACCGTCTTCAAAGTACCCGGAGAAACCAATACAGATGACCTATCTCCCGCTCCCCATGCCACCACCCGGCCCGATATTCCCCTTCATGCCTTGGTAATGTTAGAAACCCGTCAACCCGGGTCCTTAGAAACCATTGCCGAATTGAAAAAATTAGGCCATCCGGTCGCCTATGTGGGGGATGTGGTTGGGACTGGTTCCAGCCGAAAATCGGCGATTAACTCGGTTCTCTGGCATATTGGCGATGATATTCCCTTTGTACCTAATAAACGTGCTGGTGGCTATATTTTAGGCAGTAAAATCGCCCCTATCTTCTTTAATACGGCCGAGGATTCCGGCGCTTTACCGCTTGAATGCGATGTTAGCCAAATGAACACGGGGGATGTGATTAAAATCTATCCCTACGAAGGCAAAATCACCAACGAAGCGGGCGCAACTATTAGCACTTTTAGCCTCAAACCCGAGACAATTCTGGATGAAGTGCGCGCCGGCGGTCGTATTCCCCTCTTAATCGGTCGCAGTCTCACCGATAAAACCCGTCACGCCTTGGGACTTGAGGCTAGTATCCTATTTACCCGTCCAACTATGCCTAGTGATACGGGTAAAGGTTACACCCTAGCGCAAAAAATGGTCGGCAAAGCTTGCGGTTTACCCGGGGTGCGGCCGGGTACTTCCTGTGACCCAATTATGACTACGGTAGGGTCTCAGGATACCACCGGTCCGATGACCAGGGACGAGTTAAAAGAGTTAGCCTGTTTAGGTTTTAGCGCCGATTTAGTCATGCAGAGTTTCTGTCACACGGCAGCCTATCCGAAACCGGTTGATATTCAAACTCATCACCAATTACCCGACTTTTTCTCTACCCGGGGTGGGGTCGCTTTACGTCCGGGAGATGGCATTATTCACTCCTGGTTAAATCGGATGTTATTGCCGGATACGGTGGGGACTGGAGGCGATTCTCATACTCGTTTTCCCCTGGGAATTTCCTTTCCTGCGGGGTCGGGTTTAGTGGCATTTGCCGCCGCTTTGGGAGTAATGCCTTTGGATATGCCGGAATCGGTTTTAGTGCGTTTTACGGGGGAATTACAACCAGGTGTAACTCTGCGCGATATTGTTAATGCTATTCCCTACGTCGCCATCCAAGAAGGCAAATTAACCGTGGAAAAACAGAACAAAAAAAATGTTTTTAACGGTCGCATTATGGAGATGGAAGGGCTGCCGGATTTGAAATTAGAACAGGCTTTTGAGTTAACCGATGCCACGGCGGAACGTTCCTGCGCCGGTTGTACGATTAAGTTAAGTACCGAGACAGTGGCGGAATATTTACGCTCTAATGTGGCCCTGTTAAAAAATATGGCGGCCCGGGGTTATAGTGATGCCAAAACTATCCTACGTCGGGTAGCAAAAATGGAACAATGGTTAGCTAGTCCCGTCCTGATGGAGGCGGATAAGGATGCCGAATATGCGGATATTATCACCGTCAATTTAAGCGAGATTAAAGAACCCATTGTCGCCGCACCCAATGACCCCGATAATATCAAGTTAATGTCGGAATGCGCCGGGGATACAATTGATGAGGTGTTCATCGGTTCTTGTATGACTAATATCGGTCATTATCGCGCCGCCGCTAAGATATTAGAAGGAGCAGGAGTTGCTAAGGCTAAACTGTGGATTTGTCCCCCCACCCGCATGGATGAAAAACAATTGCGCGATGAGGGAATGTATGGCATTTTTGCCGCTTCTGGGGCGCGTACCGAGATGCCGGGATGTTCCCTTTGTATGGGTAATCAAGCGCGGGTTGAAGACAGAGCAACGGTATTTTCTACCTCGACTCGTAACTTCAATAATCGCATGGGAAAAGATGCGCGAGTCTATCTCGGTTCCGCCGAATTAGCAGCGGTTTGTGCGCTGCTAGGACGCATTCCCACCGTCGAGGAATACCTCGCAATTGTCACCGAGAAAATTAATCCTTTTGCCAGGGATTTATACCGCTATTTGAACTTTAATGAAATCGCTGGTTTTGAGGATGAAGGCCGGGTAATTCCCCTAGAAGATTTACCTAAGATTGAGGATATCTTAGGGATTCCTTCTGGTGTTTTGAGTTAGTATGAAGGTTTAGGGTGAGCTTTTCATAGCTCACCCTCTGCTCAGAAAATAAAGAGGTAAAATTTATGGGTATGCCCTGTGAAGTGAATAGTATTTTAAACTTAAAACCATCTCAAGGTTATCCAGAAATTTTGGAATTATCTAAACAGTATCAAGGGAGCAAAGAAGATTATAGAATTATTCCTGTTGATGTTCCCATTCCTTTGGTAAATGAACATTGGGTTGCCTACGCAGATGTTATCATTGAAAAATTAGTTTGGGAAAATCGTCAAACAACAGTTTTATTTAGAATTGATAGGATTTATCCAGTCCCTTTTATTGTCAAAGAAACTTGAAATTAGATGAAGGATCAACAACGAATAATTATTGCAAGAATTATTAAGTATGAATTTGATTAAGGCTCTTCGTTACCCTTTATGCTAAATCAACAGACAAGATGCCAAGATAACATACTTCTAACCCAAAAATTCCGAAAGTTTCTAAAGCCATAGCCTCTCCGTTTTATTAGTTTAAGTTTATTGTTGATTCCCTCGACCA
>NZ_JADBSZ010000001.1:0-21593 GCF_020246425.1 Microcystis sp. M079S1 | reverse complement strand
TTGTAAAAGTAATAAATGCCTGATCACTTGTTCAAGTAAGCTACTGACTCGGTTTTTATCTCTTTTACTCAAGCTTTCTAATTCCTCAATTAAATGGATTACATCTAATTCATCTAAGCGATTTTCCTTGAGGAGTTTTATTGTTTCCTCTAACCAAAGCTGTTGATCAATTTCGTAAAGTAGGGGTAGGGTTTCTCCTCCCTCTACTTGCCAGGGACTCTGATTTAAAGTTTTCATTGCATTGTTTACGGTTCTTAATAGGAGATAAGTACCCTCATATATATATTAGGCGACTTTCTCCTAATTTTGATATTGACACGGGAAAAATTACCGCCCCTCCTTACAGTAACTAACTGCCATTATCCCTAAATAAATGTAAAAAAGATTAATTTTCGCCAAAATAGTTGACTTTACACTCCTCCTGTGCTGCGGTGCGCTTCAAAGTAGGTTGGGTTGAAGCATGAAACCCAACGCTAGAAACGACTCTAAGACCGATAGTATCTCAGCTAGGGAAAGTATGTTTCCATTCAATTAATTTCTAAGCACGAGTGGTTGAAGGAATAGAGGACGGTTTACTCAATCCCTTCGCCTTCGGCTTCCCCCTTTGAAAGGGGAGGTAGGGGGGATACCCAAGAAGTTATTTTTCGATTCTTGATCAGGGGGTATAAACCTAATTTTTCCGTAGGTTAAGTTTTTAGTTTTTACACAAAGAAACATTTTCATTGATGCCAGTTTTCCCCGTTAATATCCAGCCTTCTTGTGGTGATTTTATGGCAACCCAGTTCAGATTATCATTGGTTGTAAAGATTATTAAAGGAAAAAATTCGCCTTTAATCATTTGTCCACTTTTAACGATGCCTAAAGGACGAGAATTAGTGGTAGAGTCTTCATAAATTACTAAGCCATTTTTCACGGAAGGATTAACGCGCAAGCAAGGAATATTTCCTAAAGAGGTGTTATAGGCAGTAACAGTATTTGTGGCTTTGAATTGACCATTTATCCAACAGCCATATTGTATTTTTCCCGAACCTATTTGATTGATGTCATTGTCTAATCTCCACCAGTAGGTTTCTTGTTGTTTCTTCTCTGCATTGGGGGTGTCAACTTCGCCAAAACATAATTGCTGTAATTCTAGTCCTGCTCCCAAGTCCATATTGGAGAAACCGAAATCTATATTTGCATCGGTTAATTTATCCCAACGTTGCCATAGTGTCCAGCCTGTTTGGGGTTGATTATTGGAACCATTCGGATCGCCTATTTCTGCTTGTGTCTTTATGGAGAAAAGATTGATCAAGCTATAAATTGTTAAACTGAGTAAGCTGGTTTTTAAAATGTTGGATATTCTCATCTTGAATTATTGTTTAGAGGAGTAATAGAAAGTAATGATCAAGCAGGATTTGGAGAATAAACCTCTACGGAGGGGAAAGATATTGTCCGGTGCGTTAACATAGTGTAACGCACCCCTTTACTGACTCAAGCTGTTAAAATATGTCGGATGACTTAAAGATTGTGTTCAATTTATAACTCTACCCAATTCTCTAAACTTAATCCTTCAACCCTCAATAAATCACTGTCATTAGAAACAACAATTAAACTTTTAACTATAGCAGTAGCAGCAATTAAAATATCTTCTGTTTGTATGGGTAATCCTCTTAATCTAAGATCAGCATGAATTTCGGCTGCTTTTTCTAAAATAGCTAAATCATCTAATAAAATAATTTGATAATCCTGACAAAGTTGGTTAAATCTTTCTCTTTGTTTAGGTGCAGCAACTGCCAAAAATCCCCTCTTAATTTCAAAATAAGTAATGCAACTGATAAAGATACTTTTTCTTTGAGCTTTGACATCTTCAATTTTTTGATAAATTTCAAGATTACGCTTAATGATCAAAGAGACGATATTAGTATCTAACAAATAACTCATAATTACCTATTTACGCTTAATTGCTTCATCGAAAATAGCCATTTGTTCAGGAGTAAAATCGCCGCCAATTTTTGACAGGATTTCTGTGGACATAATAAAGCTACAATGCTCTTTCAATTCTGCCTCTGACATAGTGTTAAATTCCTCAAAAGGTAAATTTTTTTCAAATAATTCAACCAAATGTTTCACTATTTCTGAATAATTAAGCTCCTCTTTAAAGAAAGGACGGTCTTCCATTAAAATAGAAACAACTTGCTCAATTCTCTTAATCATCGATTTTTGTCTGACATCAGTTGATAACATATTTATGCCTCCAGTAAATTTTCAATAATATTTATCAACTGCCAATATATCAAGTTTCTCGTGGTTATGCAACATCGTGAGTTCGATCTCGAAGAGAAGAGATCGGCGTAACGGTGTCTTGGGTGGGATGTATCACCATTCTCATCGGATGGTGGTTTCTGCGATGTCGAACCTGTTTGGGGTGAAGATGTCTTTATGGTTAAAAGACCGCAGGAGACGCACCTTGTCAGGCGAGGACATATGACACTATTATAAGATAGTAGTAACCTGAGCCGAAACCATGAAAACAATTAGTTTTAAAACCCGTGCAGGAGAAGATGGAACATTACAAATATCTTTACCGCCTGAACTTAAAAACACAGATTTAGAAGTTACCTTAGTTTATCAGCCAATATCTCTAAAAGAACAAGAAGAAAAAACTACATTTAGCCAATGGCAAGAAGGCTTTTTTGAAGAAGTAATTGGCGGTTGGGAAGGTGAATTATTAGTAAGAGAAAAACAGCCAGATTATGAGGAAAGAGCGATCGAGAATGATTAAGGACAAAAATCAGCAAACCTATAAAGACCCTAGTATTGTCGGTTATTATGCCCAATTAACCGCGCTACAGCCGGCAGAAAAGACAATTTTAACCCTGCTGCAAGAGCGTTTATCAACCATGAAAATGCTTGATTTAGGGGTAGGTGCGGGACGAACTACGAAGTATTTTGCCCCTCTTGTGGGAGAATATATCGGTGTTGATTATTCTGCGGAAATGATCGCCGCTTGTCGTCAAAAATTCCCCCATTTAGTCTGGCAAGTGGCCGATGCTAGAAATCTAGAACAATTTGCCGATAATTATTTTGATTTTATTCTCTTTAGTTTTAATGGCATTGATTATATTTCCCCTGCTGACCGTTTCCTAGTTTTAGAGGAAATTAGCCGCATCGGTAAAGCGGGTGGTTATTTTTGTTTTTCTAGTCATAATCTTCAGGGAATTATCCCAGAATTCGATTGGAAAAAAAAGATTAGTTTGAATCCTTTTAGTAGCTATGTAAATTTAGTGATCTGGGCGATTTTGCGGGTCTGTAATCCCTCTCTTAGCTACGAACAGTTATTGACTGCTGACTATGCAATTATTCGGGATGAACCCCATAATTTTCGTCTCCGAAATTATTACGCCACCCCCAAAGAACAATTAAGACAGTTAAGGTCTTACTTTCAAGAGATTAAAATTTATTCTTGGAAAACCGGTCAGGAAATTAAGAGCGAACAAGAGTTAAATACTAATCTTGATCATTGGCTTTATTATCTCTGTCTTCTTCCCTAATATTATCCTGCTTTTTTGGGGGATATTGAAGTAATGCTTGGGCAAGATAATGACCGGTGTAGGATTGTTCACATTTAGCCACGGTTTCCGGTGTTCCCACCGCGATTAATTCTCCTCCCTTGTCCCCTCCTTCTGGTCCCAAATCAATAATCCAATCGCTACAGCGAATCACGTCGAGATTATGTTCGATGACGATAATCGAATTACCTTTATCGACCAATCTTTGTAACACATCTAAGAGATGATGCACATCATAAAAAGATAACCCCGTAGTCGGTTCATCGATCAAATATAGGGTTTTTCCCGTGGCCCGTCGGGATAATTCGGCCGCTAATTTCACCCTTTGCGCTTCTCCACCGGATAAAGTGGGCGCACTTTGACCGAGTTTACAGTATCCTAAACCCACATCCACGAGAGTTTGTAATCTGGTGGTGGCCCGGGGGACATTTTCAAAGACCTTTAATGCTTCCTCGATCGTCATATCTAAGACATCGGCGATCGAATACCCTTTATACTTAACCTGTAGGGTTTCCCGATTGTAACGCGCCCCTTTACACACATCACACTGCACATAGACATCGGGGAGAAAATTCATCTCGATGACGTTTACTCCTTGGCCTAGGCAAGCTTCACAGCGTCCTCCCTTAACATTAAAAGAAAACTGCCCCGCTTTGTAACCTCTAGCTTTTGCTTCGATGGTTTCGGTGAAAATCTCGCGAATAATGTCAAAAACCCCCGTATAGGTGGCAGGATTTGACCGAGGAGTGCGTCCTATCGGTGATTGGTCGATGACAATTACTTTATCAACCGCGTCCAATCCTTCCACTTTATCTAACTCTTTGGGGAAGGGAGTTAAACGGGTTAAATGATGTTGTAAAGCTGGATATAATAACTCATTAATTAAGGTGGATTTGCCTGAACCAGATACTCCCGTAATCGAGACTAATTTTCCTAAAGGAATCGTTACATCAATATTTCTTAGGTTATTTTGATGGCAATTTTTTAAGACTAAAGCATTACCATTTCCATACCTTCTTTGGGGGGGAGTTTCAATAACTTTGCGTCCCGATAAGTATGCCCCTGTTATCGATTTTTTGGACTTTAAAAGAGTTTTAAAACTGCCTTGACAGATGATTTCTCCGCCATGAATCCCCGCTTTCGGACCGATATCGACTATATAATCGGCTGCCCGAATCGTTTCTTCATCGTGTTCGACGACAATTAAAGTATTACCTAAATCTCGCAATCTTTGCAGGGTTTCTAACAGTTTACTATTATCTCTTTGGTGTAATCCGATGCTAGGTTCATCGAGAACGTATAATACTCCTGTTAATCCCGAACCGATTTGAGTGGCTAATCGAATTCGTTGGGATTCTCCCCCGGATAAAGTCATCGCCGGTCGATCGAGGGTAAGATAATCTAATCCCACATCGATTAAAAACTGTAGTCTCGCTTTGATTTCTTTGATGGCTAATTCCCCAATTAATGCTTGTCTTGGGGTTAAATGACAATCATTAATTCTCTGCAAACAATCCCGAATGGGAACTCCGGTAAAATCCGTGATCGTATATTGTCCTAAACGTACCGATAAAGCTTCCGGTTTTAATCTTTTTCCGTGACAAACTTCGCAGGTTTGGTTAACAATATATTTCTCTAGTCTTTGTTTAATAACTTCCGAGGTGGTTTCTTGATAATTCCTATCTAAGATATTGATAACTCCCGCAAATTCTCGATAGTAACCACGACCAGTATCATAACGGTAATCATCTTCAAAATAGATCGGTTCTTTACTCCCATAGAGAATGATATCTTGCTGGGTTTTTGTTAGTTTCTGCCAAGGGGTTTGAATTTCAAAACCTAAAGCTTGCCCTAAACCGTAGAGGAGAGAAAGATAGTAGGAGTTATCCTTATCTGACCAGGGGGCAATAGCAGAATATACCGGTTGTTTTGGGTCTGGAATGACTAAATCTGCCGAAAATTTCCGTAAACTGCCCAATCCGTGACAGTTGGGACAAGCACCATAGGGAGAATTAAAAGAGAATAAACGGGGGGATAATTCTTCCATAACTGCCCCGTGTTCGGGACAGGCAAATTTCTCAGAAAAGACAATTTCTTTGGTAACTTCGGGATTATCTTCGTTATTCTCATCGAGAATTTCCACAATCGCTACACCATCGGAATGCTTTAAACAAGTGGTTAAAGAATCTACTAATCTTTCCTGTAAACCCTCTTTTTTGATCAGGCGATCGATAACAATTTCAAGATCATGAAGATGTTTTTTATCTAACTCGATGCCCTCGGATAATTCTACTACCTTGCCGTCAATCCGCACCCGGGCAAAGCCTTGGGAGGCCAAACTAGAGATTAATTGCTTATGCGTGCCTTTTTTGCCGCGAATTACCGGGGCCAAGATTTGAAAACGGGTTTTCTCGGCTAATTCCATCACTCGATCGCACATTTGATCGATGGTTTGGGGGGCAATATTGCGATCGCAATGGGGACAATGGGGTTCCCCAGCACGACCGAACAATAAACGCAAGTAATCGTAAATTTCCGTTACAGTTCCCACACTAGAACGGGGATTGTGGGAAGTGGATTTTTGGTCAATGGAAATAGCCGGACTTAAACCCTCGATCGCATCCACATCGGGTTTATCTAATTGTCCCAAAAATTGGCGCGCGTAGGCGCTGAGGGACTCCACATAGCGGCGCTGTCCCTCCGCAAAAATAGTGTCGAAAGCGAGGGAAGATTTGCCCGATCCCGAAACTCCCGTAAAAACAATCAACTGATTGCGGGGTAATTCGAGATCAACATTTTTGAGATTGTGTTGTCGGGCGCCACGGATACGGATCGAGTCAGTTTGAGCCATCGGACGGTGCCAAGTAGTCCTTAACAATCATAGCTTTGACAAATGGGTTTCAGCTACTAAGTAGGTAGGTGTTAAAAATTGTCAGATACCCCCTTATTAAGGGGGGATCGCAGGCAAAATCTATCTTCTATTTAATTAAAACCACTTACTTAGAAAACCAGTCTTCTATCATATCAGAAGATTATCGGAGTTAAACCGCCCGTTCGAGAAACTCGCGCATATCCTGGTCGGCCGCAGGACAACAGCTATGACTCGCTTCTTCTTCTAAATGGGCTAAAACTGGGCAATTAATCCGATAATCTGGTTCTTTTGACCGTTCTAGCCGCAATTCGTACACTTGTTTTTCCAGTTGTTCGATGCGGTCCACCAGAGCGCGAATAGCCACCGCTTCCGAGTCGGGTAAATCACCGTGTTCGAGGGGTTCCACCCGCGTCCCGGCCCGATAGATTAAACGACCGGGTACACCAACAACGGTACAATCGGCGGGAATATCGCGCAGGACCACAGAACCAGCACCGACGCGAACGTTATTACCCAGATAAATATTACCTAAAACCTTGGCCCCAGCGCCGACGACCACATTTTCCCCTAGAGTCGGGTGTCGTTTACCGCTTTCTTTCCCCGTCCCTCCTAAAGTAACTCCTTGATAGATGAGGGCATAATCACCGATAATGGCCGTTTCTCCGATGACAACTCCCATGCCATGGTCGATAAAAACACCCTGACCTATTTGGGCACCAGGGTGAATTTCGATACCAGTCAGAAAACGGGCAAGATGGGAAATTAAACGGGGAATAAAGGGAATCCCGATCTGATATAGCCAATGGGCGAAGCGATGGCACAGTAAAGCCTGTAATCCAGGATAACAAAACAATACCTCTAACCAGTTGCGGGCAGCGGGGTCACGTTCAAAAATGATCTTGAAATCGGCTAGGAGAGTAGATAACACGAGTCTTGATTCCATATTGATCGAGCTTATACTAAACCATGTTATCACTCCGGTAAATGAGCCGTTCAACTAAAAAGCGATCGAGTAACCCGTTTTCCTCGTTCGCTTTTACTGTTCTCGGCCAAATTTTGAAGATATCCTTAATTTCTCTCTTGTTTAATCTTCCTTTAACTTGGGTCTGAAAAAATGCGATTGTTTAGCCTTTTTTTGCAGGTTTTCAGCTAAAAAAAACATGATTCATGTTATCTATCGTCACCATTGGAAATTTTTATTAACCTTGCTGTCAATTGCTGGCAGTATCAACATCGTTACTGAATCGGCCTCAGCTTTAAATATCACCCGATTGAGCAGTCTTGGCAATAGTACAACTGCTGCTAATAACTTCGGGTCAGAAATTCCCGCTTATGACCCCGCTAGTCGAAAATTATTCCTGACCGGTCCCAATAATCGTCTAGATATTGCCGATATAAGCAATCCCGCTAGTCCAATTCCCTTACCCTCGATCGATCTTAGCTCCTACGGTGCTGGGGTTAACAGCGTTGCCATCAAAAATGGTATCGTGGCCCTGGCCATGGAAGCTAATCCGATTACCAATAACGGCAGTGTAGTATTTTTCAATACTAATGGTGTCTTTCAGAGTCAGGTGACTGTGGGCGCTTTGCCGGATATGTTAACCTTTACTCCTGACGGTAATCGGGTTTTGGTCGCTAACGAAGGGGAAGCGAGAGGGGCAATCAATCCCGATGGTTCTATTAGTATTATTGACCTTAGTGCTGGTGTTCTCAATCCCACGGTCAACACCGCTACCTTTACCAGTTTTAATGGTCAAGAGAACACTTTCAGAAGTCAGGGAGTCCGTATTTTTCCCAGTCAAACGGTTTCCCAAGATTTGGAACCGGAATACATCACCGTTTCCGAGGATGGAACCACTGCATGGGTGTCTCTACAGGAAAATAATGCTATTGCAATAGTCAATATTGTTAACGCTCAAGTCACCAGTATTTTACCCCTAGGAGCCAAAAATTTTAACGCACCGGGTAATGGTTTGGATCCTAGCGATCAAGATGGAGGGGTAAATATTAATAATTGGCCGGTTTTTGGCTTATATCAACCGGATACGATCGCTACCGTTACCATCGCCGGACAAACCTATTTAATTACTGCCAATGAAGGGGATACTAGAAATGAGGCCCGACGAGTTTCTAATCAAAATCTAATTTTAGACCCCAATGCTTTCCCTGATGCGGCCAACTTGAAATTAACCCAAAATCTCGGCCGTTTGGATGTTTCTAGCATCGACGGACTTAACGCCCAAGGTCAATATAGCCAACTTTTTGCCTACGGTGGTCGTTCTTTTTCGATTTGGAATGTCACTAATGGACTGTCCCAAGTCTTCGATAGTGGCGATGATTTTGAACAAATTTTGGCAGGTTTTTCGGCAACTCCCCTAACTGCTAGTATTTTTAACTCCGATGGTACTCCTAGCAGCTTCGATAGTCGTAGCGATAACCGCGGGCCGGAACCGGAAGGTTTAGCAGTAGGAACTGTGGGTAATCGTCTCTATAGTTTTGTGGGAATAGAAAGGGCTGGCGGTTTCATGGTTTATGATATCACCAACCCTAGTAATCCTTTGTTCACTAATTATATCAACGATTGGCAATTAGGGGATATCTCTCCCGAAGGATTATTGTTTATTCCCGCTGCCGATAGTCCTAATGGTACTCCCCTGTTAATTGTTGCCAATGAAGTCAGTCGTAATGTGGCGATTTATTCCGTGAAACCTGTCCCAGAACCTAGCGCAGTTTTAGGATTAGTAACCCTCGGACTAGCTGGCTATAGTTTGAAAAAAAGAGGGAATTGCTAATCACATCCCGTAAAATGGTAGCGCCTCCGACCAATGGGGGCGTTTTCCCATTTGCCAATCCAAATAGGCTAAATCGAGGATATCGGGGGCATTTATGCCTAAACAACTGGGTGTGGCTAATCTTTGATAGGAAATAGTTAAGTTTTCTAAAGTCCGCTGCCATTGTTCCAGAGTCATCAGGCTATCAGCTAAATAAACCTGATTACCCCGATAGATGCCCACATACAATTGTCCCCTAGTGGCGGGCATTTCTAGGGCTAGATAGGTATCGAGGGGGTAAAAATCCCGTTGTGACCAAGCCAAGGCCGCTAAACTGGAGACGGTAAAAATCGGTAGCTGTAATTGTTGTGCTAGGGTTCTAGCGGTGACTATACCGATGCGGGTACTGGTAAAGCTACCAGGCCCCTTAGCGGTGGCTAGAAAGGCTAAATCAGCCCATTTTTGCGGAGCCAGGAACTGTTTTAGATAGGGGTGGAATAGGTTCGATAAATCCCTGTCTAAGTCCCAAGTTTGTTGACGACTATCATCGCTGAAATTAGAGAGGGCCAGTCCTAGTTGGGGACTGCTGGTATGCAAGGCTAATCCATAGACAGGGGAAGACAAGTCAATCTTTCTGTATCAGTAAGTTTTTATGGGTCGCCTGGGATTCGAACCCAAGACCAATCGGTTAAAAGCCGAGTGCTCTACCGCTGAGCTAGCGACCCGTTTTGTGTTCTGCACACGATTTATCAATATAACATCTTATCGAGGCTAAGTCAAGGGGAAATTTAAATTTGATTGACTCGCATTTCCACGATCGCCTCACGGCTACTCTGGGGTTCTAAGTAGGTCAAATGTTCGCCTGTGTTGAGGGCGTTGCGGGGGGCGCTCCAGGGTTCGAGACAGATATAATTTTTATCTTTCAGAGTCCAAAAAACTATAGTTGTATAGAGATCGTCGTAACCGAGGATAATTTGACGCTGATGATAGGAATCACTAAAACTACTTTGATGGCGAGTAATTTGCGGAAAAGCGGCATCAATTTCTTCGAGATTAAAGTCAAAGTTGCCGGAGTAGGAATGGAGGGTTTTCCTGCGTTGATCGAGGTATTGGGAGGAGGGAATATCAAAGGATAATCGGGTTTTATCGGTGACTTGAAAATAGGGATGGAACCCAATAGAAAAGGGCATTCTTTCGCGGGAAAGATTAATAACTTTTTGGTGAATTTTGAGGCTGTTTCCTTGCAGTTGATAGGTAAAGATTAATTGAAAATCAAAGGGATAGACTTGACGAGTGACCGGATTACTGTTTAATTCTAGGGTTAAACTAGCGGCGGTTTCGGTGCTTTGTTTGCTCACTTGCCAGGGTAAATCACGAGCAAATCCGTGTTGTTTGAGGCTATAGTTTCGTCCTTGGTGTTGATAGGTATTATCGGGTAAGTTGCCGCAGATAGGGAATAAAATCGGGACTCCTCCGCGCACGCTGAGGTTAGGATCTTTAAATCTTTCTGTGTCCAGATATAAAATATCTTCTCCGCAAATTTGCCAACGGGTGATGATTCCTCCCCTAGGGGGAACCACTTCCAGATAAGCGTCAGCCTCTTCATCCTTGAGACAATAGGTAAGATATTGATTTTGGTTTTGAGTGATAGTAAAGGTCATATCAGTTATCAGTTATCAGTTATCAGTTATCAGTTATCAGTGAATATCGTCGGTCTTCGGTAGTTTGAAAGTGGAATTAAATATAAGATGAACGTAGGTTGGGTTGAAGCATGAAACCCAACGCCCGATCATGTTACGCTACCACTAACCCATCCTACAAATAATTGTGCCTCCCTACTTAGCTTAACCAATGAGGTTTTAGATTCGTCCCTTGTGAATAAGCTGGGATAGCCTAGCTTGAGATAAAAATTTGAGTGAGAAAATAGGCAATTGCGGCACTACCAACGGGTACAGTGAGATTATCTATACCCAGTTTCGAGAAAGTTTCTAGAATAGTAGCTCCGATCGCTGTCAATAAAGATACTAGAATAATTGGCGGATTAATGCCATTAACAAAAGATAAAATAATCAAGCTGACTAAAAAGCTGATTACTAACATAGTCAGGGAACCTTCCAGACTTTTGCCACTGCCGAAAATTTTGTAGGGATGTTGACCGAAATTTTGTCCGACTAGGGCTGCTAATCCGTCTCCCAAAGCCATAATTAAAATACCCATTGCCGCATATTCGGGGTGAGAAATTGGCCAAAAATAAGCCACGAGAACACCGATACTAACAGCATAAAAAAAAGTTCCCCAACTGCGGCGACCAACACTATTAAGACTGGGCAAAATGGGGAAAAAATAGGATAGGATAGCAATAATTGCCGCTAGGATGGCCGCACTTATTCCCACCCAAGCGGGGATATTTAACCACCAGGCAAAAAGGATGACGTTTCCTGTGCCAATGTGGACAACTTTGCGGGTAATTTCGCCATCGGTACTGAAAAGACTTTTTAATTTTTCAGCGATCAGAATCAGAACAGCTAGGTAACAGGCGACTAAACCGATCGAAAATAGGAGAGAGTGGGATAGTTCCACGTGGCAAAAGCGAAAATTGACTATCTATTTAGTTTAGGCGATCGAGGTGACATTGATGAAAGGAATTTTTATTGGCTTAATTGAGGGATATCGACGGTTTATTTCGCCGCTATTTCCCCCTTCCTGTCGTTTTCAACCCACCTGTTCCCAGTATGCCATGGCAGCGATCGAGCGCTTTGGTGTGCTGCGGGGTTCTTGGTTAGCAATTAAGCGTATTCTCCGTTGTCATCCTTTTCACCCCGGAGGTTACGATCCTGTGCCTCCCTGTAGCCACAAGCACGATTAAAAGGCCAAAATACTGCCTATTTTCTTTGGGGAAAACGCTCGATATCGGCGATACCATAAAAGATGATCTGTTTATCTTTTAAACGTAGTCGATCGACTCTTAATTGGGTACCATCGAGGGCAAATTTATCTAAATCCATGAGGTTGTTAACGTGGCTGATTAAAGCTTCTCCTAAAGCTTTCGATCTTTCGTCCCCTTGATAAACCACCTCAACAAATTGAATTTTTCGCCGTTCTTCCACAACCACAGCAGTGGTCATTTCTAGAAGAATTGGTTCTTCTTCTCCCAATTTGATCAGACTTTTCAGAGTTAAAGTTTTATCGTCATTGAGAATTAATTCCGTATTCTGACAGTGAATTGATTTACCTTCGTACTCTAATCTTTGCAGTTTTTCGACAATAAAAGGTGTATTAAAAGAGGTGGTTAAGTCTTCTTCCGTTAAAACTACCCGCAAAGTGGCCCGCGTCGGTTGACGGAGTTTTACCTGTCCGGTAAAAATGGCACTAAAATCGATCGCCACCGCTTGTACATACAATTCCATGGCTTCGATGCGTAGACCATTGTACATCAGCATCGACTGACCGATAAAGTCAAAACCGTCGATACTGCCTTGCAGTAATTTGGCCACGGGTTCGGCGCGGACAGTGGCTTTCAGCTTGCCTGTCCGTTTGAATAATGCAGCGATCGCAGCACTCACCGCCTTACTGATGAGTTGATCGCCGCTCTGATTGGGAAAAGGTAAGCTACCAAACACGCCTGCTGTCATATCTCTCATAGGTGGGACTGCAACGATCTTAACATTATTTAAAGTTTCTTTACATCTCGTTTTATTAATGAGGATGATAAGCAATCTGTATGATTCTGTAGAGGTTATAAATTTTTAGCGGTCTATCCCGTGCTAGGGGATAGGATAGAAAAGTGCTACTATCCCAGTGATATAGCGTTTTTCACTTAGAAAATCGGGGTTAAAAACGTGGTTGCCATTTCAGATCAACAACAGTTAGCCGCTACCCACAACCACAGCGATCGAGTGGCGGTATTATTGATGGGATACGGGGAAGTGGAGAGTTATGAGGACTTTGCCAACTATAATGAACAGGCCTTAAATTTGCTGACGGCTAAGTTCGCTCCTGTACCGACTTGGGTTTATCCTCCCCTAGCGAAATTATTGGCCATATTTGACCTACACGAATGGCAACACCAGCATAATCACTTTATTTCGCCCCATAACCACATTTTCGAGCATCAAAGACAGGAAATCGAGCGCAATTTACAGGCAAAATGGGGTAATCGGGTGGAGGTATTCAAAGCATTTAACTTCTGCGCGCCTTTTTTACCAGCACAAGTATTAACGGAAATCCGCGAGCGGGGATTCGAGAAAATTTTGATCTATCCTCTCCTCGTGGTTGATTCTATCTTTACCAGTGGCATTGCGATCGAACAAGTTAACAAAGCTTTAGCTCAAGGACAAACGGGGGAACATTGGGTCAAAGGATTGCGCTACATTCCCTCGTTTTATAACCAACCCGCTTATATAGAGCTAATGGCGCGGTTAGTGGCAGAAAAAATCGCTGCCGAGGTAGCTAGTAGCTGTCTTCCCTCGCAAATTGGCATTATTTTAATGAATCACGGTTGTCCCCACGAAGCTAAGGGATTTACGTCGGGAATCGATGAAAGTCAAGCTCTATACGAGTTAGTCCGGGAAAAATTAATCTATCGTTATCCCTTGATTTCTGTGGGTTGGTTAAATCACCAAACCCCCTTAATTAAATGGACGCAACCGAATGCAGAGTTAGCGGCGAAGAATTTGATTGAATTGGGGGCAAAAGCCTTAATTTTCATGCCGATTGGCTTTGCTACGGAAAATCACGAAACTTTACTGGATGTGGAGCATATTATCGAAGCTTTACGCCGCAAGCACGACCAGGTTAATTATGTGCAGATGGCCTGTGTCAACGATAACCCCGAATTTTGCCGGATGGCTGCCGATTGGGCCGAGGAACATATCGAAGCTTTGGTATCACAAGAGGCTTTATCTGTCAATAGTTCTGTAACAATTCCTCACATTCATTCCGATCACCATCATCACCACGGACATCACCATCATCATTAAGCTTGGACAGTGGCAAAGAGGGGCAACGGCGAAAATTAGTCCTACCACTTGTCACTGTTGGAGGTATAATCTATAATTGTGCTTTCCTGGGTACGTAGCTCAATGGATAGAGCATCCGCCTTCTAAGCGGACGGTTGTAGGTTCGATCCCTACCGTACCCGTTATTGTTAACTAGGGATTGGAAATTCTCTCCTATCGTCCCGGGGACAATCGCTTTGATGCGGTGAGCGTCGAATTAGGTCAGTTGAATCCCGTCGGTTGATATTAATTCTGTTTAATTTAGTTGGCGATCGAGTTGAAGCGCAGTCAAGGGAGAACGCAAAGGCGAATAGGACATACTGCGCCACAATATCTCACGGAATGAGGATATAGAGCCTGAGAAGGAGTAAAACAAGAGAAACTACCTGAAACTCCTTCTAAAAAAACGGAAGTGATCGCTAGTGTGAGAGATATATAGGGCTTGCTGAATAATGGTAAAACCCTTTTAAAATAAGGCTTTTGACCTGTTAAAATCCGATGTTCATGCTGCGAAAATAGGATTGGGACATTCAAAAACCTGGCATTATCCTTCTTTTAGTACATAAACTGGTACAAAAAAGAGGGCAACAAAGCCTGAAACGACCGGCTACTGACTCCTGACTCCTGACTCCCAACCCCACCAACAAACTTTTTCAGCAAACCCTATATAAGTTAAGATTTGTGACGCAATCGCTACAAAGCAGAATTAAGGGACTTGCGTGGGAATAGTATCCCGATCGATCGGAGGGCGCAAGCTTTGCGCCCCTACAGTAACGGATTTTGTCCACAATGTAGGGGCGAACTGCGTTCGCCCAAAAGGTACATTATCAAAGCGCAAGTCCCTAATAGTTCCAGTGGTTCAGGGAGATGAACTGATGGCTCTTCTAGGTTCTGTGTGAGGATGGTATAATAGTAATACAGAACAGGAGGTGGGTTATGTGGATAAATTTTGATCAACTCCTCGATTTACCAAATGTAACAGTGGTCAATTAAGCTAAACGGCGCTTAACCTGCATGATCCAATAGCTATAACCCTTTTGGAGTCTATATCGGTGATCCGAAGTAAAAGCCGTTTAGCTTATCAAAAAATTGAGCAGACAATTTTCCTAAAGCTCGCTCTTTTAAATGAAACAATTGAATGTCCGAATTGCCATCAAATCTTGGACAGAATCAATCAGACAGAGTATAATCTAGTCAGAGATTTATCAATATTAGGCAGTCTGGTATATTTAGAAGTACCACGCCGCCAGTTTCATTGTCAAAAGTGCCAAAAGTATATTAAAGACCATTTTGAGGTTAACGAATTGATTAGGATTTGAGCGAGCCAATTGGCGATCGCAATATCGGCACTGTTCTGCTTACCTTATTCGCTAAAAAGCATACAGGATAAAGGTTACAGCAATTTTAAAACCCTTCCCTTAAAAAATTAAGCGAACAATGAGTCTTTATGCGGCAAGTCTTTCAACCGATTTTACTCCTTCACTCCCGAAAAATTGAGCGAACGATGAGTAATGAGTATGGGGGGAAAATTGATGAGGGGAATTGGACTAGAGCGGGTAGGGGCACAAATCGGACTCAAGAATTGGGTGTACAACCTCAAGCGTTATGTGTTCTGGCAGAAACAGGAGTCATGCCTAGCCGGGGGTCAGTGTGTCTAGCAGCAGCAAGAGAACAGATTAGGTTGGCAGATTTTGACTGACAGAACACCTTGTTAGTCATTTAAAATTATTCCCCCTTTACCACTGTATATCGAGGGGATTTCCTCGACCAACACTTTGTTAACAAAATCTTTTATTCGAGGTGTCCTCCAGATTAATCTATCGATTTTAACAGGAAAATTTAGAGGTTTTGCTCATGCTTTTTCGTCCTACTTTACTTGGCACTTTATCGCTTGCCCTAGTCTTAAATTGGCCCCTTAGTGCCTCAGAAACCTGCGTCCCGATACTTTGAGACTTGGTCAAGGAAACCAAGTAACCAAGACCGTTTTTCAACCGACCGTATGCCACTTTTTCCTTTTAATTGTTGTCATCTACCCTAACTAAAAATCCCATGATTATCCCCCGTTTACAAAATCTGTTTACCAGAAATAATTCCACCCGTCGGCTGCGAGCTTTTCTCCTAGGTCTTTTCGCTGTGGGTATGACCGCTTTACCCCTAAAAGCCGCTGAAGAAATTGAATTTGTCTATACTCCCCTCGTCTTTTCTGTATCGGTAGCATCCCTAGAAAATTTTGCTAAAGAAGGAAAGATCGACGCTAATTTAAAAAGATTTCTTGCCAGAGCAACTCCCGAAGCAAGAGAGCAGTTTCGTGAAGCTTTATTAACAAAGATTGACATCGATCCTATTTTACTATCTCGTTTTTTTAATAGTGTGATGGGTGCTGATATGCTCTCTCGTTTGGGCAAAGGCATCACCATTGAAGGGGGAATTAATGGTAAATATGCCCTGCGGGGTGCGATTGTTAGTGCCGCTTTCGATCCGGGAGGATTAACCCTTTTAAATGTGCTGAAAAAATTCCCCAATAATATCCAGTTACAGGGGGAAGAAATCCTCGGACTAGCTAAAACCATCGATTATGCGGTTTATGTGGCGGAAGTATTTATCAAAGATATGCGCCTCTGGACAGCCGAGGAAGCCGCTGCCGTTAAACCAGCGATTAATTATGCCAGTTTACCCGATTTGCGTCAGCGCGGTAGCTTTCAGGTAAAAAAAGAAGTTTGGAACCTAACCGATAGCAGTCGCAATCGCAGTTTATATGTGAATGTTTATATCCCGCAAACTTTCCGAGAAGGCAAAACACCTGTAATTATTTTTTCCCACGGATTAGCCTCGCGACCAGAAGATTATGCCCAAGCAATTGAACATCTAGCTTCCTACGGATTTTTAGTAGCGGCACCGCAACACCCCGGCAGTGATACCCAATACCTACAAGGAATGTTAGGGGGGTATTATCGCAATATTTTTGATGGCAATGAGTTTATTAATCGACCCAAAGATATTAGCTTTGTCATCGATGAATTAGCAAGACGAAATGCTAGTCAATTTCAAGGTAAACTTAACCTCACTAATGTGGGAGTAGCGGGTCATTCCTTCGGGGGTTATACATCTCTAGCTGTTGCCGGCGCACAAATTGATTTTGATAATCTCGCCCAAGATTGTAATCGTCCTTACTCTGGGATTAATATCGCTATTTTACTGGAATGTCGCGCCCTAGAATTGCCTAGACAGGTCTATAATTTTCGCGATGAACGAGTCGCGGCTGTCTTTGCAGCTAATCCCGTTAACCGCAGTATTTTTGGGGAAAAAGGTTTAAGTAAAATCTCGATTCCTGTCCTCTTGGGTTCCGGAAGTTATGACCCAGCAGCTAATCCGATTTTTGAACAGGCCATTCCTTTTACTTGGTTAAAAACGCCGGATAAATATCTGGCCATGGTGGAGGGACAAGCTCATGTAAATTTTACGGAATTGGATGCAGGAATGCAAAAAACCCTAGAGTCTGTGGTCGATATCACTTTACCCAATCAAAATTTAATCGAGGATTATGCGGGGGCTTTATTGGTCTCTTTTTTTGAAGTTTATATTGCTGATAATGAAAAGTTTCGTCCTTTTCTTCTGTCTAGTTATGCAGAATATCTCAGTCAGGGACAAAAGTTCAAATTAGACTTTATTACTGCCGCTTCTGACCAGAAATTATCTCAATTAATTGAGAAATTGCGAGTACATCGCCAATAGGCAATAGGCAATAGGCAATAGGCAATAGGCAATAGACACTAATTGCCTTCAGTAGCTAATAACTGAAAAATCTCCCCACTGCCCATCTGCAAAAAAGATTCTTTTGAGTTGTATAATCTCTAAAGGATTAGCGTACTCAAGAAAAAAATTATTTCATGCTCAGGAAAATTAGACTATCATACTTTGGCTTAATTTTAGGCAGTATTTTAACGGTTATCGGGATTATCGGTTATGCCCAAGGTAACGCCACGGTCAATTTAGCGGGGTTTTTCTACGGATTACCGTTATTATTGGGAGGTTTAGCCCTAAAAGCTTCAGAAATCAAACCTATACCCTTCAGTCAACCCACTAGCCCCGAAATCTTGCAATTGCGCCAACAACAGGCTACTATCACCCAAACCAAACTTCGCAAGGATGTCACCCGCTATCGCTACGGACAGGAAGTGCATCTGGATGAAGCCCTAGAAAAGCTGGGATTAAGCCCCACGGACGAGGAAAGACCGACTTTAGTGGCAATTCGTGAAACTGCTGTTGATTTCGCCTATTGTCTCACCCTAGAATTTGAATCACCCCTTTTACCCCTAGAAAAGTGGCTGGCAAAACAAGAAAAAATCGAAAGATACTTTGGACCAGGAATTAGAGCCGAAATTAAGCAAGTTGACGAGGAAAAAATTGATTTAGCCCTAATTACTATCCCTAACGCCTAAATGCTCACGCCTATTCAGTATGGCTTCCTAGCAATCGCTGCCGTGGCTGCCGGCTTAATTAATGCTCTTGCCGGTGGCGGTAGTCTGATTACTTTTCCGACGCTGATGGCGGTGGGTATCCCACCGGTGATGGCAAATGTGACTAATACCGTCGCTTTATGCCCGGGTTATCTGGGGGCAACCCTCGCCCAAAAAAAAGACCTGCACGGGCAACAAAAACGGATTCAGTTATTGCTACCATCGGCAGTTATTGGCGGCATTATCGGTGGTATTTTGCTGTTAAATAGCAGCGATCAAGTGTTTGACCGCCTCATTCCTTTTCTGATTCTTTTAGCGGCGGCTTTATTGGCTTTTCAAGATACTTTACGCTCTTGGTTGCAGCGGCGACAGGGAGATAAAAAGGGCAATATCCCGGAAATTTGGGCGGTTTTACCCATCGCTCTCGCTTCAATTTATGGTGGTTATTTTGGAGCGGGTTTAGGTGTGATTGAGTTAGCAATTTTGGGCTTATTTCTCAAGGATAATCTCACGAGATTAAATGCTTTAAAACAGTTGCTTTCTTTGGTGGTTAACGTGGCGGCATCTTGGTTTTTTCTCTTTTCTAATCAGGTATATTGGTCGGCGGCGATAGTGGTAGCAATTGGCTCTTTAATTGGGGGTTTATTGGGGGGAAAACTAGCTATAATTATCTCTCCTAGTTATCTGCGCTCGACCGTGGTAATTCTGAGTATTATTACCGCTACAGTTTATTTTCTTCGTTAACAAAATGTTTGTCAATAAGGTGTTTTATTGATGGATATTGATAGATTTTTTCCTAGTTCTAAAACCCGTTCTAATTGTCTCTATCATACCAAATCCGCAAGGTGGGCGTAAGTCTATCTTCAGGCATTGCCCTGTGAGTTCAGAAGCCCCGACAATCTCGCCGAGCGGGTAGTTCACCCTAAAAAGATTGTCCCACTTCTAAGACTTTCGTTTGTCCGTTGCGAGACAAAATAACCTGTTGACTACCAACTTGCACTAAAGTCCAACCGTTGATAAATTCCCCCGGAGAAATACGCGTCGTTATCCCCTTATTATCAAATAAAGCTGAAGATCGATCGCCTAAATCCATCACCCCCACCAGGGTATTTTTCACCTGATTATTAGTGGGAATAACCGCTGCCAACGGCCGATTCACTTGGGGGGCAGCCGGTAATGGTGGCGCGGAAATGTCGGGATTTGCGGGTGTAACCGGGGCAATTTTGGCAGCAGTTTCAGGGGTTTGGGGATAAACGGGAACGTAAATTCTTTCTATGATCTGGGGAGTATTATTAACCGGTAAATTAGCGGGGGGTGGTGGTGGAACCGTGGCTACCGGAGAAGGGTTATTTTGGGGATCAGGATCAGGATCGGGGGATGAAGTTTGACCTTGGCGATCGATAATAGCCAGGGATGATTGCAGATAGGCGATAAATTTTTGCTCTTCCTGGGAAATCGTGCCATTTTGAGAGACAGGGGCATTTTTTTGACTGATTAGCCATGCCACCACCCAACCTAGATAGACGCAAGCAATGACAAAAATAAACTTATCTAGGGGCATTCTCGGATTTTCCTCATGGCCTGCTGCCATATTTTTGGCACTCCTCGATCGCTGCTGTCGTTTCGATTCTAACAGGATAGCGCATTGCCAAAAACAATTTTTTAATTTACCAAAATCCCCCTAGGGGGGATATAGTAGAGAGAGAATGATGTATCTTAATATAAGTGAAGTTTTGTAACAATTCTGAAATCCTTTGCTCAACTCTACCCTAGTCCCCAGCAATCCCGATCGCCTGAAACCCCTAGTCCCTAACTGGGAAAAATGTCAATCCGTCTTTTGGACAGCAGCATTTCTGGTATCAGTCCCCGTGTTCATACAAGCGCCCCTAGTGCGCTACTATCCCGAAATTAGCCTAGGTTTAACCCTTTTCTGGGTGGGGTTAGGGATTTGGCTGCTCAAACAAGCAAAAATCAGTCTTTGGGGAGATTTACTTTTGGGCTTTAGTTGGAGTTGGTTAGCAGGTTCTCTGTACTGGGGTTGGTGGCGTTGGGAACCCTTGATCCATATTCCCATGGAAGCGATCGGGCTGCCCTTTGTTCTCTGGGGATTATGCAAAGGTCGCGGCAAAGTGGGCAATCTTTTCTATCTTGGTTCTTTGTTAGGAACCGCCATCACCGATGTATATTTCTATCTAACGGGACTAATTCCCTACTGGCGACAATTAATGACCGTGGAACTAGATCCCAACCTAGTATCGCCGATATTTGATAACGCCTTGGCCCAAATTCAGACCCCCTGGGGCATCAGTTGGGCGATCGTGCTGCTCAACCTGCTCCTAGCGATCGGTATCTATCCTTTGCAAAAACGGGTATGCCATTGGTGGGCATTTAGCGGAGCCGTATTGAGTACAATTTTAGTCGATGGTTTATTTTGGATTACCGCTTCTCTGGCCTAAGGGTTTTCCTAGCTAAACTTCTTAACATTCAATTGATGAATTTTGCCAATACATTGCTCCCAACACATTCCCAGCAAGGGTTATAGCTACAATGATCGATTTTTATCACAGATGTCGGGGTGAAGACCCTCGCTTTTAGCGACGGGATGAAACCCCGACCAGAATAAAACAGCACTTCGACACATTTCGACAGGCTCAATGTAAAGGCTCAGTGACACGAAGCACGATTAAATCCTTGACAGTTTAGCCTTGCATAGTTGACCATAGTAAATATAGTTTGGTAAGTAAGATGTTAAAAGCGTTTAAGCTGGGAGGGGGACAAGCCAGCTAGAAGGTAGATAGGGCAAACGATATAGCTCTTTGTCCCTTGATGTAATCCTTCAACCGATAGCGGCTAATTTGCATTAGCTCTTCTATATTTTTTGGGAACATTTGATGTAGCTGGAGCCAATGATAGAGATGTTGACCCACATAAAAACTGCTGTGTCT